>DASROK010000293.1:0-9475 GCA_035646915.1 Gemmatimonadaceae bacterium | reverse complement strand
ATCCAATCGCTCGCGGAACCGGACCGCTGCTTGCCGGAACCATTGCGATAGTCGCGCTGAAGGAACGACCAACGATTGGCGCGATCGCTGGTGCGCTGTGCATTGCGGGCGGGGCAGCAATACTGGCGAGAGATCAACGAGCGGTCAAATCGAGACCTGGCTCGAGCAAAGTATGGTCAGTCGAATACGGACTGATCATCGGTGTGATGATTGGCATCTACACAGTGCTGGACAAATTCATCGTTGGAACGCTTGCGATAAATCCGCTGATACTCGAATGGGTGGCGACGACACTTATCGGCGCGTTCGTCACTCCTCTGGCGCTGCGCAACCTTCCGCTGGCGCGAGAGATGTGGCGCAAGCACAAGAAAGTGGCGATCAGCGGAGCTCTTCTGAGCTCGCTGTCGTATGTCCTGTTCCTGACTGCGCTCTCCTTCTCGGCAGTGAGCCGCGTCGCACCGCTCAGGGAAACGAGCATCTTGATCGGCGCCCTGCTCGGCACACGACTTCTCGGAGAAGGTAAGACCCGGCAGCGCCTCGCCGCGGCCGGAGCAATCAGTGCAGGAGTGGTTCTCGTTTCACTTGGCTAGCCCTTGCCGATGCGCTCGCCGGTTGTCTGGTCGAAGAAGTGGGACTTGGCGAGATCAAAGGCGAGCGTAATCGGTGAGCCGGGATCAGGGAACGGCCGCGGCGCAACTCGCGCCGTAAGGCTGTATTTACCGACACTTGCATAGACGAACGCCTCGTTACCCAGCGCCTCGACGAGCTCGAGGCGTGCGGGCGCAGTAATCGGCGGATGCACAACCGTCGATTCACCAGTGAAAAGAGGCGGACCCGATTCAGGTGCAACCGAGACATCCTCGGGTCGGATACCCAGCGTGACCGCCTTGCCTTCGAATCCCTGCATTCGATCGATCAGGCTTTGCGGCAGATCAACCGAGAATGAGTTCTGATCTGCAACGAACTGAATGCGATCACCATTGACGAGCGCACCGTCGACAAAGTTCATCGACGGACTTCCAATGAAGCCAGCAACGAACCTGTTCTTCGGGTGGTCGTACAGATTCATCGGAGTATCGATCTGCATCACGTGGCCTTTGCTCATCACAACGATTCGATCGCCAAGTGTCATGGCCTCGACCTGGTCATGCGTCACGTAGATCATCGTCGCCTTGAGATCGTTGTGCATCTTCGCGATCTCGCGCCGCATCTGGACACGCAGCTGTGCATCGAGGTTCGACAGCGGCTCGTCGAACAAAAACACTTTCGGCTCGCGCACTATTGCGCGGCCGAGTGCAACGCGCTGACGCTGTCCTCCGGACAATGCGCGAGGGCGGCGCTGCAGATACTCGGTGATGCCGAGTATCTCCGCAGCTTTTGCAACACGTGCCTCGATCTCAGCTTCCGGAGTTTTTCTGAGCTTCAGCGCAAATGCGAGATTGTCCCGCACAGTCATGTGCGGATACAGCGCGTAGTTCTGAAAGACCATAGCGATGTCGCGATTCTTGGGCGGGACATCGTTCACAACCCTGCCATCGATCGAAAGTGTGCCCGCAGTGATCGACTCGAGCCCGGCGATCATCCTGAGAGTGGTGCTCTTGCCGCAACCTGAAGGTCCGACGAGCACGACGAACTCACCGTCAGCGACGTCGAGGTCCACACCATGAACAGCGACGTGGTCGGCAGCTCCATGATAAATTTTGCGAATGCCTTCAAGCTTTACGCTCGCCATCGCACCTGGGCCTCTGTATGAGTGAGTTCGACTTTCCTGAGGGTTTTCTGTGGGGTGCTGCAACGGCGGCCTACCAGGTGGAGGGATCTCCGCTGGCCGATGGCGCAGGACCGAGTATCTGGCACCGGTTTTCGCATACGCCGGGCAACACCGCCAACGGTGACACCGGGGACGTCGCGGCCGATCACTACTATAGATACGCGTCTGACGTGGCCCTGATGAAGGAGCTGGGACTCCAGTCGTATCGTTTCAGCATCGCGTGGCCCCGGATCTTTCCCGAAGGGAAGGGGCGAATCAATCAGGCCGGAGTGGACTTTTACTCGCGCTTGATCGATCTGCTTCTCGCGAACGACATCGTTCCCAACGCCACGCTTTACCACTGGGATCTTCCAGCTGCGCTGCATGATCTTGGCGGGTGGCTCAACCCCGACATCGCGAGCTGGTTTGGGGATTACGCTTCGGCGATGTTCGACAGGTTTGGTAACAGAGTTCCGATGTGGTCGACCTTGAACGAGCCGGCCATTGTGATGGATCTTGGCTACGTGACCGGATTTCTCGCTCCGGGGCATCGCGACATTTACGAGGGAGCGATAGTCACGCACAATCTTCTGCGAGCGCATGCGCGCGGTGTTCAGGCTTATCGAGGCCAGAATCAAACCGGCAAGATAGGAATCGCGGTTAGTCTCGAGCCGCGATACGAAGCCTCCGATTCCGCGGAAGACAAGGCGGCTGCCCGCCGAATGCACGCATGGAGCAACAGCCAGTTTCTCGATCCCATCTTCCTCGGCAAATATCCTCACGAGCTCCAGGAAATTTTTCACGACGCGTGGATTCCGCCCGCCGATGATGAACTGAAGCTCATCAGCCAGCCAATCGATTTCGTTGGAGTCAACTACTACACTCGTTCTGTAGTTGAGCACGATGGGAAGAGACCGATCTTCCACATTTCGCGAATTGCCCAGAACGGCAATCCGCATACGGACATGGGCTGGGAGATATATCCCGCTGCGTTCACTGATATTCTCAAGTGGGTCAACTCGCGTTACGGAGACATTCCGATCTACGTCACTGAAAACGGATCTGCGTGGCCTGACCCACCGACCGCAATCGACGGACGTATCGAGGATCCGCAGCGTATCGATTACCTCGTCAGTCATCTCAAGGCCGTTCACGATGCAATCGAGCAGGGTGTGAATCTTCGCGGATACTACGCCTGGTCGCTGCTCGACAACTATGAGTGGGCGCACGGATACGCGAAACGATTCGGAATCGTGCATGTCGATTACGAAACCCAGCAGCGAACCATCAAGGACAGCGGAAGGTTCTACTCCAAAGTCATCGCGACGAACGGTGCTTCGCTGGGCTGATATCATCTGAGCGGAATTGTAAGTGTCGCCGGAAGCGACGTGACTTTCGTCTCACGTCCCACCGGCGGCTTGATGATGATTCCTCCCTGCGGAATCCTGAGGCCCCTCTCGATGTTCACCTGAGTCCCGCGCGCTACTGCGCGCATCGTGTAACTCAAGCGGCCATAGTGAGTGGACAGGTTTCGAATACCGACGCCATCGTCCTCGCGAAGCCACTGCGACTTTATTCCGGCACCGATCACAAGCGTAGAGTCGCTGTCGTTCTCGTACGCGAACATATCCAGCATCGAGCGAATGAAATCAGAGCCTACCCATGTGTGCGGCATGTCGCCGATGAATTGAACTGAGTCTGGCTTCTCCATCACAACTTCTGCCCACTGGTGCCATTCCTTTGGGCGCTGATGTGTGAAAAACCAGTCAGCTATCTCGTGCGCCCTTTGTCGTTCCCCGAGCTGCACGAACGTGCCGACAGTGCGCCATTCGTATGGCGTGTAGGCACCCCATGGCTTACCAGTGTCGCGACGCTTCACGAAGTTGGCGTAGTATTTCTCGAACGTCTGCCTGATTTTGGGCTCGAGCGCAGTGCCAAGCTCCCCAGCCGGATTTACACCAACAGTTGTTGAAGTCGCATCGAAGTCGCCGAGCTCCGCAGCACCCGGGATGTAGCCGATGCGGTGATTCTTCATCGCCAGATCGATCGACGCGTACAGATCCTTGTTGAAGATGTCGCGAACTTCGGCATAGTGAACAGCTTCCTGCTTGCCAAGAGTCCGCGCGATGAACGCCGCGTCCTTGAATCCGCGAAGGGCGAAGAAATCATCCCAGTACGAATGCATCGGTTTGGCAGAGTAGCCTTCGTGACTGATGGATTGGGGCATGAGCCCCCAGAAAACTTGTTTATCGGGAGCCTTGAACTCAGGCGTCTGCCGTGAGAGACGCAGCGAATCCTGATATGCAAATGCTTTCGCTACATGCGGCCACATCTTCTCCAGCATTGCACGATCACCTGTATGCCTGAAATACTCGGCAACCAGATAGATGAATTCCCCGTGGCTGTCGTTTTCCGGAACCGGATCTGATCCGCGTGCATCGACGCAGCACGGGATCTTGCCGTTCTCGAACTGGTACGGCGCGAACCACTCGAGGAATTCCTTTACCTCCTTTGCGTGGCCGAGCCGCAAGAGGGCTGCAGAGGTGAGCGAGCCGTCGCGAATCCAAGAGCGCTCATATGATCGAGAGCCCGGTTGAATTGCCGGGCCATCGCGATTGATCAGTATGTAAGCAAGGTTGGCTTTGATCGATTGAAGAATCCGCGCTGCAGAACGGGGAAGTGTGATATCGACGCCACTCAGTGCGGATCTCCAGATGGATTTGACCGAGTCGAGCTGCGCAGCGGCCCATGTCGCCGTGCAACCGTTGAGCATGCATGCAGGATTCGCTGAATGGAGCGGGACGGCGACGTAGATGACGGAGTCACCGTGCGGTGGAAGAGTCAGCTCGTAAGTGAGAGCTCCCGATGTGAATCCAAGTGTGTCGCCCGCCGCCGTTCGATCGGGAAGATCACCTGAGCGGAGTGCTTCTACGAAGTTCCCCCGGTTGAATGACATCGCGTTGAATGCAACGGGGCGTGAAACCGGAATTACCATCCTGTCCTGATTCACATGCACTGCGTTGCCGTCGAACGAAATGCTGTCGATCGGAGCGAACCCGCCCGGAGTGTTGAGAAATTGCCACGGCGGGTTCACCTGGAACGGACGCATCGTGAGATAGAGCGTTGCCTTCTGTTGCTGCGCGCTAAGGTTCCGAACCTTGTATCGCCCAAACAGAACCGATGATTCCGGTGCACCTGCAGCATATGCGGTGATAGTCATCTCGAACGGAGATGCGGTCCACGTCACCGAAGGGATTGGCAAATCACCCTCTTCATCTGAAGCGCGCGCTGTTACGTCGGCCCACGAGATGAATCGTTTCCCGGATTTCAGAAAGGGCTCGATCGCAAATTGCGCCTTGCCTGTCTCGAGCCTTCCTTGTGTGTCGAAGAGGCCTTCACGTGTGTCGCCGCTTACACCGACCACCGTCCAGTACGACTGCCTGTTGGTGAAGAAGCGTGGGAAGTCGCCTGAAGGACTGTCGTCCGCGATTGCTTCAAGGAAACTGTTCTTCGACTCCGCCCATTTGAGCGGCTCGACTGTGATCTCCTTCAGTCCGACTACAGGGGGTGCAACGACCCTGATCTGGAGATAGCGCGCCTCTGATTCCGGGAGATAGAGATAGTCGCGGGCTGAGTTGCTCGGACCGCCGATGTGAACCGAAGTGAAGTTCTGTCCGTCCATCGAAGTTGCGACATCATAGAAGAGCGGACGGCCGACTGTATCCCACTCGATTACGAGTCCGCCGAATTCGCGGCGCTTGAGAAAATCGATGGTGAGTGTTCGTGCAGACTTGCTTTCGGGAGGCCGCCAGCTCGTGGCTCGTCGACCATCAATCGCCATAGCTGGTGTATGTCCTGACGTTGCGGGGCCAGTCACCTTCGGTGTGAGAGTATATGGGCCCTCGGGATCGAGCGGAGTAAGCTTCAGGTCATCGAGCCATACCGATCCCTTTCCACCAGTGCCTGCAGTAATCGCAAACTCAATTGCCGCAACATCCTTGAGATCTCCCCCGCCAATGGGGCCCCAGGCAAAGGAGATGTGTCTTTTCTTTCGCGTGACGGTTTTCCACTGTGCAGGGAAAACGTAACCGGGCTGATTCGACCACCAGACATTGTCACCGCTTGGATCGATGAGCTTGAACTCGAGCGTGTTGACTGGAGCAGGTCCGCGGACGTTGAACGTGAACTCATAGTTTGCCGGAACGCGAACCTTGATATCCTTGTGAATTACTGCGTAGCCACCGTGACCATGGAAATCGAAATCCAGCCGCATCGATTTACCATGGAGTCCCTGATCCTCGTGAACCTCGAGCGAAACGCCGTCGGAAGGAGTTGTCCTCCAGCCACTGGTTGACTCGAAATCATCGAGGACAATGGCCGGTGCAGCCTGGATGGCAACGACAATTGCGAGAAGAGACACACTGATCATCCCTTCACGCTCCCCGCCATCACACCTTGGATGTAGTACCGCTGCAGGAACAGGAACACGAGCATCACTGGAATCACCGTGATCACTGAGCCGGCCATCATCAGCTCAGTATCCTGCACATGCTCACCCGAGAGATTT
This sequence comes from Gemmatimonadaceae bacterium, assembly GCA_035646915.1. Taxonomy (GTDB): domain Bacteria; phylum Gemmatimonadota; class Gemmatimonadetes; order Gemmatimonadales; family Gemmatimonadaceae; genus UBA4720. The sequence continues at coordinate 3,158 of DASROK010000293.1, read as the reverse complement.
GCCAGCGCAACGGGCAGCGTGTAGTGAGACTCATCGCTCAGCACGATCAACGGCCACATGAAGTCGTTCCATGTGGCAAGGAATGTCCATATTGCCAGGGTTGCCAGAATCGGCAGGATTCCAGGAACTACGATCGACCAGAAGATTCTGCCTTCGGACGCACCATCCACACGGGCTGCATCGAGCATCTCATCAGGAATCGACAGGGCATACTGCCGTACGAGGAAAATCCCGAAGATGCTGGCAAGACCGGGGATGATCACGCCCCAATAGGTATTGATCAGATGCATGTTCTTGAGCAGCAGGAACAGCGGCAGCATCGAGACCTGAACCGGCAACACAAGCCCCGCGGAGAGGAATCGGAAAGTTCTGTCACGTCCGCGGAATCTCAGCTTGGCGAACGCGTAACCCGCCGCGGCGTTGACCGCAAGCGAAGCTCCAGTCACTACTATAGATATGAGCGCGCTGTTGAACAGGTATCGGCCAAGGCTTAACCGCGTGAACAGATCGTGATAGTGAGAGAGCGTCGGCGCCGTTGGCAGAAAGTGAGGCGGGAACGTGCTCGCTTCACCCGTCGGCATCAGTGAAGCCGAGAGCATCCAGAGCATTGGCGTCAGTGCGAGGAGAGCTCCAGTTACCAGGAGAGCATAAAGTCCACCCCGGGTGAGACGCTCGCGCCGGGCGATCGAGGGAAGGGGATCGTGCGGATGACTCATGTCTCTTCCTTCTGCAGCCGGAACTGCACGAGCGTCGCGAGCAGAATGACAATGAACAGAACGAATGCAATTGCCGCCGCGTATCCCATTCGCCACCACCTGAATCCTTCCTCATACATCAGCAGAACCACACTCGTGGTACTTCTCAACGGACCACCCGCCGTCATCACATACGGCTCAGCGAACAGCTGGAAGTAACCAATCATCGTGATGACGCTGACGAACACGAGCGTTGGTGCGAGCATTGGAAGCGTGATGCTGAAGAAGCGACGCCACGCGCTTGCACCGTCGATCTCAGCGGCATCGTAAAGATCTTCAGGTATTGCCTGAAGTCCCGCGATGAAGATGAGCATGTTGTAGCCGAAGCCTTTCCAGACGGCCATCAGGATGATGGCGGGCATCGCCCAGTGCGGATCGCCGAGCCAGTCTATCGGGCCGATTCCAATTGCGCCCAACGCGTAGTTGAAGAGGCCATATCGCGTGTGGTACAGATACTTCCAGACGATCGCGACCGCGACAAGCGTGGTGACGAATGGCGTGAAGTAGATCGTGCGGAAAACGCCTTTGAAGCGGACGAGCTTCGAGCTCAGCAGGAGAGCTGCGCCGAGTGACACGGCGATAGTGAGGGGGCCGCCGACAACTGCGAAATAGAATGTGTTCTTGAGTGCTGCCCAGAAATCCGGCGTCCTGAGAAGGCGGGCGTAATTATCGAATCCAACGAAGCGAGTGTTGCCGGGATCTGCAATGCCGTAGAGATCAAAGTCGGTCACGCTCAGCAGCAGTGAGGCTGCAACCGGCAGGAAGAAGAAGACTCCAATGAGCGTGAGCGCCGGTGCAAGGAAAAACCATGCAGCGGTGTTCGCCTCGGATGGAATCTTCAGCTTCGCCATTTATTTCCCCGCCTTGTGATCCATCAGCCAGCGGCGCTTATCGAGAATCACGTTCACATCGCGATCGAGCGCCTGCATTGCCTGAAGTGGAGTCTGTTTCCCGCGGACCGCCCGCTCTCCGTGCTCGAATACTTTCGTCGCTATCTGTTCCCATTCGGGAACTTTCGGAGTGGGTACGGTGCGCTCGAGCTGCTCTCGAAATGCAGTCATGTACTTGTTCTGTGACAGGACAGAATCGCTCCACGCTGTGCGTCGAGCGGGCAGGTCACCCGTTAGCTTGTGAAACTCGATCTGAACATCGGGCCGGGACAGATACTCCATCAGCTTCCATGCTTCTGCCTTGTGTTTGCTTCCACGAAAGAGTGAAAGACTGGCACCGCCGGCGAGGGAAACACCTGGGCCGTTCTCACCAGGAAGCGTCGCGGTCATCCACTTGTCCTGCATGTTCTTTGGCAGACGATTGGAAAATTCACCGATCTGCCATGGACCGCTGATGTACATCGCGATATTTCCGCGCTCGAATTCCTGATAGAGGTTGGAGATTTCCGATGCGGCAAATGGAGGTGCGAGCTTGTCCCGGAAGAGACTCACATAGAAGTCAAACCCCTTCATGAATGGCGGCTTGCTGAATCCGCCGTATCTCCCGTTGTCGATAAGGATCGGCGATCCTGCCTGAAGGCCGAGGATGACCGGCGGAGGCCACTCTGTAATTGGAATCAGCAACGGATACTGGTGGTCGTTCATCTTCGACTTCACGCGCACCATGCAGTCACGCCACGTTGCCCACGTTGACGGCATTTGCGCACAGCCGGCATTCGCGAGCAGGTCACTTCTATAGAAGATGACTCGCGTGTCGACGTACCAGGGAATTCCGTAGGTGACGCTGTCTACAGTATTGGTGTCCCAGATTCCCTGGAAGTAATCGCTGCGCGGCAATTCCTTCGACGTTGCGACGCGGGAATCGAGGGGCTCGAGTGCGTCGAGCGCCACGAATTCAGGAACCCATGTGTTGCCGAGCATTGCGATGTCGGGCGTGGCTTCGCCGACGAATGCTGTGAGGAGCTTTTCATGCGCTGCGGTCCACGGAATCTGCTGAACCTGGACTTTTATCCTGGGATTTTCTTTTTCGAATCCGGGGAGAAGCTGGCTGACTACTTCTCCCTCTCGTCCCATCGCCCACAACCGCAGTGTCGGCTCATCACTCGATGATGATGAGCATGCCATTGCCGCAAGTGCGGCAAGACTTAGCCTGGCAGCTCTATTGACCAAGCCACCCGCCGGTAAAACCGGCGCGCTTGAGTCCGCGAATGATGTGAGGATTGGTTCGCATTACACGCCATACCAGGCCTGATCGATAGTTCTCGATCATTGCGATAATCGGGCCCTGATCGATGCCGAGGTAATCAGTGTCGAACCAGCCGACGCCACGCACGATCTTTCCGTGCTGCGGCTTGATATCGAGATCGAACGTCGGGTTGAAGGAGTCGATGAATCCGTACTCCTTGAAAAGATTGTCTCCATACTTCTCGCGCATCGCGACTATTGCAGGGAC
>DASROK010000292.1:0-9645 GCA_035646915.1 Gemmatimonadaceae bacterium | reverse complement strand
CCGTCACGGGTGATGTCAAAGTCGAAAGTGGCGGAACGCTCGTGCTCGATCTCAAGACAGGCGCCGGCGTCACAATCCGCGGAACGAATCAGAATTCCGTTCGCGTCTTTGGACGGCTTAGTGGACGCGACTGGCGTAATACTTCATTCGCGCTCACCGGTGACGAGCGTGATGCACGCATAACCATGGATTACTTGCGTCACAGCGGCTCGACTAGCTCATCGCACAGTTTGAACATCACTGTCCCGCGGAGATTCAACATCCGCATCAAATCCGCCGGCGGCGAAGTTTCAATCACGGACGTCGAAGGAAACTTCGAGGGCAGTACTGGTGGCGGCGAAATCACGATCGAAAACGCCCGCGGCAGTGCGGATCTCTCTACCGGCGGAGGCGAAGTCTCAGTGCAGAATTCCCATCTGTCCGGATCCGTCACCACTGGAGGCGGAGAAGTTCGCATCGAGCACGTCACTGGCGGACTCAATGGATTATCCGGTACGATGGGCACTGCTGTCAGCGGCGGTGTTGGACGCGGTGTGGGAGGCGGTTTCAGCAGCGATGGCAAAACCTACATCAGCAAGTCTGGTGGCTCAGTGGACATTGCGTCGGCCGCAAACGGGGCATCGATCCGGACGGGTGGCGGCGGGATACACATTGGCAAAACCAATGGAGATGTGTACGCGTCCACGGGTGGCGGTGATGTCTGGATCGAATCCGCAGACGGAGCGGTCGAAATTACCACCGGCGCCGGTGACGTCGAAATCAACGTCACTGAATCAGGACACCCGATCAAAATCAGCTCTGGAAATGGACGAGTTACGCTGAGTCTCCCTCGCGGAATTGGCGCGGATCTCGATCTCGAGACCTCCTACACGAGAAACAACGGCCCCACGCGGATCCGCGGTGACTGGTCAGTTACGACGTCAGAAACAGACAACTGGGATCCACGTCAGGGAACTCCGCGTCGCTACGTCCGCGCGAAGCAGAGCATCGGAGGCGGTGGTCCGAAAATTCGCGTTACGACAGTGAACGGCGACATCGTGCTCAAGCGGCGCTAGAACGTCTTATGTTGTGTTGGGCCAGGCACTCGGCCTTCCATGTGCGCGATGATGCGCATTATCCCGCGTCCTCCCACGCCCAGGATTGGCAGACCGATTGCGGCGCCAATGAGAGCCGATCGCAGAATTGTCCCGAGGACACTTCGCATTGACTGACTCCTGAGTTGTGACTCGCCGGTGAAGCTACTGGCGTTCCGTGCAGTTGGTCAGGAGTCAGGCGACCGACGTCAGGCGACCGACGTCAGGCGACCGATTGTCAGGCCTGGAGCGCGAATGCCTTACCGGGAGAGTCGAGAAGCTCGAGCTTGTTGATCAGGCCTCGAATTCCTTTCACGCGTTTCACCGCGGCAATAACGTCGTCGAGCTCCTCACGAAGAGCGATTCCGCGCAGCGTCACTCTATAGTTGTCCGCGAATACCTGGATTCCCCGGCCATGCTCCACCAGGTGATCGAGCTCTGCCGCTACTCTCGCTGCCAGCCGGTGATTCGTGGAGATTGTCTCGGTTGTCATATATCTCACTCGCGTTGGTAGGGCGGCCAATGCGGCCATTCTCTGATCGTGCTGAATGCATCACTAGTGCCATTGGCTCCAGATGGCCCTCGGGAGTATTCTTTTGCCTCTATCCCAGGAACGCATGACCGGCCGCCTCCTAGCGCTAGCCCTCGCAACCACCCTCGTGACAGCCCCAGTCTCCGCTCAGACCGCCGATTCAGTCGACTCGATCATGCGCCGTTATTCGGGGCAGGTGCCGGGAGCGTCCATCCTGGTAGCTCGAGACGGAAAGCCGGTGTTGAGACGCGCATACGGGCTGGCAGATCTGGAGAAGAAGATCGCAGCGACTCCCGCGACCAATTATCGGCTCGCCTCAGTTACCAAACAGTTCACAGCCGCGGCAATTCTTCTCCTCGCTCAGGATCACAAGCTCTCCCTCGATGACCATGTAAGACGCTGGCTTCCTTCGCTTCCGAAGGCATTGGACTCGGTTACGCTGACACACCTGCTGACTCATACCTCCGGCATCATCGATTATGAGGACGTCATGGCGCCCGATACAAAAACGCAGGTGCATGACGCCGACGTTCTCAATCTCCTCGAGTCGCAGGATTCAACATACTTCACGCCGGGCTCGAGTTATCGGTACAGCAACAGCGGCTATTCCCTTCTGGCGTTGATTGTCGAGCGGGCATCGGAAAAGAAGTTTGCGGCGTTCCTCCATGACCGGATCTTCGCGCTGCTGGGAATGAATCACTCAGTCGCCTTCGAGAACGGGATCTCGACCGTCTCCAACCGCGCGTACGGCTACACTCTCAGGGACAGCCTGTGGACGCGCAAGGATCAGAGCACAACAAGCGCAGTGCTCGGCGATGGAGGCATCTACTCGTCGATCGATGATCTCGCGAAATGGGACGCTGCTCTCTATGACTCCCGCCTTTTGAGCGATGAGTCACGGCGTCTCGCATTCGCTCCTCACGTTGCTACGGACAAGGAGGACGTGAAGTACGGATTCGGATGGAGAATTACCGGCGAAACGCTGTGGCATTCCGGAGAGACCTCAGGATTTCGCAACGTGATCGTTCGTTATCCCGCACGACACATGGCTGTTGTCATCCTCACTAATCGCGACGATCCCGAGCCATACGAAACAGCGCTCGCTATCGCCTCGCTGTACCTCCACTGATGCCGATTCTTCCCGGCGACATCCGCATTTGTCTCGAGGACCATCCGGCTCGTGAGCCTGGGATCGAGCCGATGGCTGCGCCAATCGTTCAGACATCGCTGTTTGCATTCCCCGATTTTGATTCTTTCGTCAAGGCGGGTGCCGCCGAAAACAGGAATACGGTTTATACTCGCGGGCAGAATCCGACAGTAGAGGTTCTCGAGAAAAAGCTTGCCGCTCTCGAGAGAGGCGAAGCGTGCAAAGCATTTGGCTCAGGGATGGCAGCGATCAGTGCCGTCTTCATGGGATTGCTCGAGTCAGGTGATCACATCCTGTTCGTGAACCATACGTATGGCCCGGCTATTCAGCTGGCGAAGCAGCTTCGCCGCTTTGGCATTCAATACAGCCAGACTCTGGACATCGATCCAGCTCGAGTTGAAAGCGCGATGCAGGACAATACGAAGCTCGTGTATATCGAAAATCCCGGCACGATGATGTTCCGGACCCTGGATCTTGCCGCAGTGGCTGATGTCGCTCGAAAGCATGGCGCGCTTTCCTGTGTCGACAACAGCTGGGCTTCTCCGCTTTTTCAGAAGCCGATCGATTCCGGCGTCGACATCGTCGTGCATTCGGCAACGAAATACATCGGAGGCCACAGCGATGTGGTTGCGGGAGCTGTGATCACCACCGCACAACGAATTGAACAGATCTTCTACCGCGCGTTCCTGCTGCTCGGCGGAATATTGCATCCGTTCGATTCCTGGCTGCTGCTGCGCGGTTTGCGAACACTTCCAGTTCGCATGCAGCAGCACGAGGCGGACGCGCTTCGCGTCGCAGAATTTTTAAGAATGCGGCCGGAGGTGAGCGCGGTGAATCATCCGGCGTTCATGCCGCGATCGTCGAGCCTGCTTGGCTGCTCGGGATTGTTCAGCTTCGAGATCGAGGATGGTGAATTCGAGCGGGCCCGCCGTTTTGTGAATTCCTTGAAGCGATTCAGGATCGGCGTGAGCTGGGGCGGAGTCGAGAGTCTGGTCGTCGCTGCGAATCGCGGGACCAACCTTCACTGACTCGATGCGCAGCGAATTCCGCATGGCTTGTTCAGGCTCTCGATTGGCCTCGAAGGATCCGATGTGCTTATCGAGGATCTTGGTGCCGCCCTGGACTCACTTGCTTAGCAGCTCGTCGAGCTTGTCGAAGCATTCCGTCCACCCTTCGCTGTGACCATCGCGGGATCCCACTGAATCGAACCCGGTTTGCCGGAAGTTCATTTCTGTTTTCTTTCCGCGCGCGGTAAACGTCACGGTGACGATCGATTCGGGGCCAGTTGGATTTCCATTCTCGTCCATCCACACGTGAGTGAATACGAGCCGCTCGGGTTCAGATATCTCGAGATATTTTCCGCCAAGATTGAGCTCTTCACCGTCGGGTTTCACCATTGTTGCCTGCCATGTTCCGTTTACGCGGAGCTCGCCTTCGCTGCGCGGAATCGTGAATCCGCGCGGAGATGACCAGACTTTCATAATCGCGGGATCGGTCCACGCTTTCCATACCAGCTCGCGCGGTGCATCTAATACGCGATCGATCACGAGCTCGAGTGCGTCGCTGGTGGTGCTGTTTCTTTCGGTCACGTTTTTCTCCTTTTCACTGACCGAGCGTGATTACAACGGAATGCTCCGCTCCATCATCAACGAGCGGAATCGAAAAAGGCTTCCCCTTCTGTAGCCCAGATGGATTCAAGACATGGATCCGATAAAGAGATGATCCAAATCGATAATCCAGTGAACATTCCGGCCAGGAAGATGGAATACAGGGATCGATAACGAGTGTGCTGCCGCGCTTGCTGAAACCGAGAATGGACTCGAGTCCAACTCGATAAAGCCACGACGCTGACCCGGTATACCATGTCCAGCCGCCTCGTCCAACATGGCCTTCAGCAGTGTAGACATCCGCCGCGACGACGTAAGGCTCAACTTTGTAGACCGCGACATCCTCGGGAGTCAGAGCATGCGTGATGGGATTGATCATCTGATACAGCTCCATCGCGCGGTCACCATCTCCCTGAAGCGCAGTTGCCATCACTGCCCATAGCGCAGCGTGTGTATACTGCCCTCCGTTTTCCCGAACACCCGGCAGATATCCCTTGATGTATCCAGGGTCGTGACTGCCCTTGTCGAACGCGGGCGTGAGCAGCATCAGAAGTCGTGCATCTTCACGAACGAGATGCTGATGCAGCGACGCCATCGCAATTCGTCGCCGCTCAGGATCTCCCGCATCCGAGATTACGCTCCAGCTTTGTGCAATCGAATCGATACGGCATTCGGTGTTCACATGTGATCCAAGCGGTGCGCCGTCATCGTAGTACGCGCGGCGATACCACTCCCCATCCCACGATGTCTGCTCGACGGCATCGACATACGCATCGGCCTTGCGCCTGAAGGATTCGGCGCTTGCGGTATATCCGCGGGCCTCGGCATGTGCAGCAAACCGGCGCAGCGTCGTCGCGAGAAACCATGCAAGCCACACACTCTCTCCCTTTCCACCTATTCCGACGCGATTCATCCCGTCGTTCCAGTCTCCGCTTCCCATCAGCGGAAGTCCGTGCTTTCCAGTCGTTGCAGCGCGATTCAGAATGTGAATGCAGTGATCGAACACGGCTGTCTCGAGCGGTGACACTTCGGGCATTGCGTACAGCTCTTCCTCGTGCTCGTCGAGAAGTCTCATCTTGAGATATGGAGTCCGCTCATCGAGAACGGACTGATCGCCGGTCACCTGCAGATAGTGATCGACAACGAAAGGCAGCCAGACGAGATCATCCGAGAACTTCGTTCTCAGGCCCCTTCCACTGTGCGGGTGCCACCAATGCTGCACATCGCCTTCGACAAATTGCCGCCCCGCTGCTTTGACGATTTGATCGCGAGCGAGCGAAGGCTCCGAATACACAAAAGCCATCACATCCTGCAGCTGATCCCGGAACCCGCACGCCCCGCTCGACTGATACAGCGCATTTCTTCCCCACACCCTGCACGAAAGCGCCTGATAAAACGCCCACTTGTTGAGCATGAGATCGAGCGCGGGTTCAGGTGTGCGCACCGTTATCGAGCCCAAACGCGAATTCCACTGAGCGACGGCTGTATCGATTGCAGAATTCGCGATTCCAGGATCTTGATACCGTGATGCAAGCTGGGTCGCCTCTTCTCTGCCGTTCGCTGCGCCAAGTGCAATCGCAATCGACTTTGTTTCACCAGGCGCCAGCTCGACCAGCCCGCCAAGCACGCCGCACGGATCGGGAATTGTCTCCTCTTCCTTGGCCCATCGATTCTCGGCGAGGGCTATCGGCGCTGAAAGAGCTCCATTCCGTCCGATAAACTCACGCCGCGAGGTTGTGTACCACACAATCGATCCTGTCATCGAGAGAAACGCCGTCATCGACGGCATGTCGGGATCGAGAAAATTCTCCGCAATGATTACAGATTTTGCGCGATCGAACGAAGTCTGGACATCGAAGCGCGTTTTCTCCCTTGTTGCGCCAAGCACCCACTCTACATAGGACGTCACTGTGATGCGCTTTCGCTTGTCCCCAGTATTCGTCAGAGTGAGCACCTGCACCTTTACGGGATCTTCGGGCGCCATTGCCATTCTGAGAGAAGTGCGGACACTTGCATGCTCGTGCTCGAACGTCGAATAACCCGCGCCATGACGAACCGTGTACGGTGTGCTCTGCCGGATTGGCGCAGCTGTCGGACTCCACAGCTCGCGGGTGTCCTCGTCGCGAAGATAGATGCACTCGCCTGGACGATTGCCGACGGCATCATTATTCCATGGAGTCAGTCGAAACGAGCTTGCGCTTGCAATCCACGTTGAGCCCGCGCCAGTCTCGCTCGCAATGAATCCGCCATGTGGATTCGCCACGACGTTGATCCACGGAGTGGGCGGCAGCTCGAGCGCATCGAGCCTTATCTCGTACTCTCCGCTCTCGTTGAATCCACCGATGCCGTTGAAAAACTGAAGCCCCGATCCATCGACCGGGGCACGCTCGACACGCGGTGCAGAAACACGCGGCATGATCGGTGACTCTGTCACATGAGACGCAGTATCGAGAAGGCTGGTGATTCCCGATCCGTCACACTCGAGTCGCAGTCGCGACGTTGCCTGCAGCCGCGCCAGCTCACTGCCGTCAAGCAAATCGGATCGCACGATTCTCATTGCGTTGGCGCTGCCAGAGGCCTCGCTGCTGACGTCATCGGCGAGCTGTTGACCATGTGCAAGTATCACTACATCGAAGTTGAATCCTTTCCGCTCGAGATATCGCTGAGCTCTGATGATTTCTTTTGCGTCGTTGACGCCATCGAGCAGCTGAAGTGACGCGAGCAGCATTGGGACATCACGACTATTGGATGGCGCCACGTGACCAGCGGCGAGATCCCGCGCTGGCCGGGTTTCAGGAAAGATCAGAGCTCCGGCAAGATCCTGGTACAAGGCATCTCGCGGAACACTGGCGTGAGCCTGTTCCGCCTGCACGTCATCGCGCCGGTCGAGCTTCCCGACAGCATCGTCCCGGTTCTGCGCGACCGTGGTCGTAAACACCGCCTCGACAGTTTCACCGGGAGGCACTGCAACCCTGGCGCGAACTGCAAAGACAGGATCCAGCACCGCACCGACGCTTCCCGATAATTGTCCGGGATTGTCCATCGCCGCCGGGTTTCGTGAAGACCGCCCCCGACCAATGAACCGCGCGCGATCGGTCTCACAGGAGACATTCCCAATCGTTCCCGAAACGGTGACTGCATGCGCCAGCCATACAGGTTTGTTCTCGCTGGAGCGCGGACGCCGCATGGCGAGAATCGCATTCACTTCCGGAAGCCATTCCGTCTGCACGAAAAGATTCTGGAACGCGGGATGATGCCTGTCCGCATGCGGCGCCGTTATGACGATTTCGCCGTAGCTGGTCAGCTCGATCTCGTGCGCACGACTTGAGTCGTTTGTAAGCCTGACTGTTCTTTCTTCGCGCGCGCTCGACGGAAAAACCCGAATTTCCATTTCCGTCTCGATATCGCCGTCCCGCCGCCGGAAAATCGCGCGATCCGGGTGAAATGCGACGTGATACCATTCCGGCTCTACGCACACCGGTTGGTAGCTCGTAGACCAAACGCGGCCCGACGTGATGTCATTCACATAACACCAGTGGCCGTAATCATCGAGTGTCGGATCGCTGCGCCACCGATTGACTGCGATGTCGCCGTATCTCGTTTCACCCCCGCCGGCGCTCGTTATGATAGTTGTAAATGGAACGTTGCCGAGTATGGCGATTCTCGGCTGGGCGGTATGGGGTGTGTCGATGTGGCGTGCTGACTTCGATTGGCTTTCCACTTCCAGTAAGCTCAACGCTCCGGTCTCTCGCGGCTAGTGGGCTTCATGCCCCACTCCCGCCCTCTGATGTAAACGGTTACATTTTGCGCCCTGACAGGAACGCCTGATTGGTAACTGCATCACGCACGGGGTCGATGGTTACGATCAAGGATGTAGCTCGCAAGGCCGAAGTCTCTGTCGCAACGGTGTCTCGTGTTTTCAGCGGAGCGAATGCCGTTCGTGAAGAGACGAGCCAAAGGATCCGGGATGTCGCCGCTCAGCTGCACTACACTCCGCATGTCGGCGCGCGCAGCCTCACCACCAGCAAGACTCATACGCTGGGCGTGCTTCTTCCTGATCTTTACGGCGAATTCTTTTCCGAGATCATTCGCGGAATAGACGTTGCCGCGCGCCGCAGCGGGTATCATCTGCTCGTCTCCAGCTCGCACAGTGATGCACGTGAGGTGGATGATGCGGTGCGATCGATGAGAGGACGAGTCGACGGGTTGATGCTGATGTCGCCCGACCTGGACGCGAAGCCGATGGTCGACGCGCTCCCCGAAGGCCAGCCCGTCGTACTGTTGAACTCGGCGATAAGGCAGCCGGGGGTCGCGTCAGTACGAATTGCCAACAAGCGGGGAGCAAAGGAGATGGTTCGGCATCTCATCGCTCATGGTCATAAGCGCATCGCGATAATCACCGGCGCCAAGCAGAATATCGACGGTGAACAGCGCAGAAGCGGGTATCGTGCTGCTTTGACTGAAGCTGGAATCGCCCCGGATCCCCGATTGGAGATTCAGGGCGATTTTACGGAGGATTCCGGTTATGATGCCGGCCGGACATTGCTCGCATCGAAGGCTTCGCGTCCCCGCGCGATTTTTGCAGCAAATGACGCGATGGCCATCGGTGCATTGAGTGCGCTGCGTGAAGCCGGGGTTGGCGTTCCGGAAGAGATTGCCGTTGCCGGGTTCGACGACATTCCCACTGCACGGCATTTGAGTCCCCCACTTTCTTCCGTGCATGTCCCGATCGCTGAGCTTGGCGAGCGTGCGGCAGAGATTCTGATCGCAGGTCTCACTAATCGTCGCTATCCAGCGCGACATGAGACACTGCGGACGACACTCGTGATTCGTGGCTCGTGCGGACCACCCGGCCACGCGTGAAAGTTTTCGATGTAACGCCCCCTTTTGATGTTCACAATTCAGGAGACCGCCACATGATATCGAGTCAGTTCAGGTTCAAACGCTTCTTATGGACGCTTCTGGTATTTGCAGGAGTGTCGTTTGCGTGGTCGCAAACACTTCAATCGCAGACCACCACAGGCATGATCCGCGGAACGGTGACGGTCGCGGGCGGGCCTGGCGCAAATGCGCAGGTACAAGTCCGCAATCCGGAAACCGGCGTGTCGCGCGGTGTTACCGTTCATGACGACGGCAGTTACGTACTTGCAGGATTGGCACCCGCCAGATACGAAATGACAGTCCGCCGAATTGGGAGCGAGCCACAGACGCGCAGCGTCGTCGTTTTAATCGGCGCTACACAAACACAGAACTTCAATCTTTCTGAAGCAGCCACGCAGCTGGGAA
>DASROK010000291.1:0-13928 GCA_035646915.1 Gemmatimonadaceae bacterium | reverse complement strand
CTACCGTATTGCTCGCAATAGCGGGTGCAGGCGAGCTATCGATCGATCGACTGCTGTCACGTCGCGGTCATAAAGCAGACGAGAAGCCAGCCGCGGCGCGAGAGCTCCGCAGAGCTGCGTAAACCCGGACGGTCGAAATATATATCGGTACCGATATATATTCGACTGCGGCTTTACGCTGGCTTTCTGAGCGCGATCAGACGATCTGCCGACAGGTTGCCGGCACCCGTGATCGCCAGCATCGCAGTCGCTGCGAGCAGCGAGAGCGGGAATTCAACACCCGACGGTGCGAAGAAGCCGTTCGGAAGATGAACCTGAAGAATCGCGACGATCATAGTTGACAGAAGTCCAAACGACGCGAGCCTCGTGAGAAGACCGCTGATCAGGGCAAGTCCGCCAAAGAGCTCGACGAGGGCAACGAGCGGTCCGAGAATGCCGGCCATCGGGATACCCATTTGCGCAAAGGCGCCGCCAACTCCGTCAAAACCGAACACAAAGATTTTCTGCGCACCATGTGCGACGAAAATCGAGCCGACGATTACGCGAAGAACTGCGAGGCCGAAGTTCACCTGACGGGTTGAGGCGCTGCTGAAGAGTGACATTTCCAATTACTCCGAATTAAGTGTTCAAAAGGTCAGTGTTACAACATCTATATCATCAAAAAAACTCATTCCGTGTTTCGTGCGACCGTGAGAAGCTTGATGAGTGTCCTCAGCTGCTGCTCGTTCATGTGACCGAGACTTCGTTCGTGCTGGCTATCCGCGGAGTCATCCAGGCTGTCGACTATCTGTCGCCCTTTCTTCGTAATCCTGGTTGTCACAAGACGCCTGTCGACAACGCTTCTTTCCCGGGTTACAAGCCCCGCTTCCTCCATTCGATCGAGAAGCCGCGTTGCGTCAGGCATTCTGTTCAGCAGTCTCTGGCTGACTTCATTTCTGCACAGCCCGTTGGGCTCTGCTCCTCTCAGGATCCTCAGAACGTTGTACTGAGTTCCGGTAATCCCGTGAGGCTTGAGCATCTGCTCGAACGCGTCCCTGAGAACATTGGCAGTGCGCTCGATGTTGAGCTGCGCCTCCTGCCGAAGCGTCCTGAAAGGCTTGGTCTGCTTGATCTCTTCCTGAAGTGCCGGTGACATGGAATAAAATATATGTGTTATGACAACTAGTGTCAATGCCCGGCTTTCCGGCCAAACCTGAATCCGGCTAGCTTGAGGACCATGAACTTGGAGCATCACAACCCCGTCGTCCACATCGAATATCCGCCCTGGGTCGGGTCAGTCGTAGACTGGGAACGTCCCTATCGATCCGACCTCGATCGAATGAGCCTTGCGATAACTGTTGCCAGAGAGAACGTTGAGCGAGGCACCGGCGGACCTTTTGGAGCCGCTGTTTTCGAGCGCGAATCCGGCAGGCTCGTATCCATCGGAATGAACAGTGTGGTACGCCTCAACAACTGCACCCTGCACGGCGAGATGATGGCGTTCATGATGGCTCAACAACGCGTCGGGAATTACACGCTGAAAGCGCCTGGACTTCCCGCGCACGAGCTCCACACCTCGTGCGAACCATGCGCAATGTGCCTCGGGACCACTCTCTGGAGCGGAGTGCAGCGGGTTGTCTACGGAGCCACCCGCGAAGACGCGACGATTCTCAACTTCGAGGAGGGGCCTGTGTTCCCCGAATCGTACAGGTACCTCGAGGATCGCGGCATCGAGATTGTGCGACAGGTCATGCGCGCCGAGGCTCGCAAGGTCCTCAAGCTCTACCGCTCGAAGAGCGGCAAGATCTACAACGGATAGCACAACAACCAGAAAGGCGGTACCAGATACCGGAAAAGACGGCGTAGGCAAAACGATGACAATTTCTGGTGGCTCTCCCGACTGACCAGGCCATGACTATCCAGTAGTGTCAGACAAACCATCAGCGCCAGGTCAGTTGTGATAACGGGAAGCACTCCGACGACTGTGACTCACGTCGCGGACGTCAAATTCGCAATCAAAATCCGGTCTCATGAGATCGTCGTCGACCAGACATTTGCCGGCGGCGGAAATGACTCCGGCCCAACTCCTCTCGAGCTTCTGGGGGCGGCGCTCGGCAGCTGCATCGCCTATTACATCCACCAGTTCCTTCACACGCGTGGGCTGGAGGCAGATGGCCTTCGCGTCAGTGTATGTCAAACACGCGCGCATAATCCGTCGAGAATTGACAGCTTCTCTGTAGACGTCGAGCTGCCTGAAAATATTCCTGAGAAGTATCTGCCACTCCTCGAGCGCGTGATCGAGAGCTGTCCTGCGCACAACACGCTGGCTCTTGGCGCCGACATCGGCGTGAAGTTCAAGGCTCCGACAACGGCGGGCGCGATCGACTAAGTCGAGCCTTCCCTACATCATGCGGCAGTGACAAGCTTCTGCCGCATGACCACGCACGCAATTCAGGAAGGTGCAGCGCTCGCTGAAGCCGAATCGGCGCTTCGCGAAGCAAATCTCAGATTCGCAGCCGAGCATCCCGGCGAGGGTCCGGGACGGCAGCCGGTACATACTGTATATGGTGGAGCGCAGCTCTTCGCTGCGGACTCAGTGCCGAAGCTCGGGTCGATCGCGTTGCGCGCGATGGACCAGTACGCCCCCGATGCGGCGGCACTCGGAAATGCAGTCGGCATCTCGGAGCATCCTGCGCTCAAGACAATCGACGAGCGCGTTCGCGAAAAGCTGAAGCGCGAGCCCATCGAAGATTTCCGAATCGATTTCGAGGATGGCTACGGCAATCGGCCTGACGCCGAAGAGGACCATCACTGCTCGGTGGTTGCGTCGGAGCTGACAAAGGGAATGGCTGCAGGAACACTTTCGCCATTCATCGGCCTGCGCGTAAAGCCGCTCAACGAAGAGCTTCGAGTGCGCAGCATTCGCACTCTCGATATCGTCATGACTCGCCTCGTTGAGGGTGGGGGAATTCCGGACCGCTGGGTGGTCACCATTCCAAAAGTCACGATCATCGAGCAGGTCGAATACACAGTGGCCGTTCTGCGGAATCTCGAGAAAAAGCTGGGACTCGCCGACGGGACGCTCGAGTTCGAGGTAATGGTCGAGACGCCGCAGATCGTTCTCGATCGAAAGGGAACGTCACTTCTTCCGCGAGTGCTCGACGCAAGTGACGGCAGACTGCGGGGGGCGCACTTCGGCACATACGATTACACTGCGGGAATCAATATCACCGCGGCACATCAGCGCATGCGCCATCCCGCATGTGATTTTGCAAAGCACTTCATGCAGGTAGCCTTTGCCGGCACGGACGTCTGGCTCTCGGATGGATCGACAACAGTGATGCCGGTTCCGATTCACCGCGCTGCCCAGGGTGGGTCTCTATCCTCGCGCGACAAGATCGAGAACACTGCGAGTGTTCACGCAGCATGGAAGCTTCACTTCGACGACATCCGTCATTCGCTTGCCGGCGGATTCTACCAGGGCTGGGATCTTCATCCAGCTCAGCTGGTGACGCGATATGCTGCCCTCTACAGTTTCTTCCTCGAGGGAATCGACGCTGCCGGCGCTCGACTCAGTAACTTCGTGGGCAAAGCGGCGCAGGCCACACTCGTCGGTGATGTATTCGACGACGCAGCTACAGGTCAGGGTCTGCTCAACTTCTTCCTTCGCGGAATCAATTCCGGCGCAATCACTGAAGACGAAGCATTGACGATGACGGGATTGACCGCCGACGAATTCCGCAGCCGCAGCTTTGTCAGGATAATGAAAGGCAGAAAGTGAGCGCAGGCACCATTGAGGTTCTCGATCTCGTCGGGCGCTGGATTCATGTGATCGCCGGGATCATGTGGATCGGCAACTCGCTTCTCTTCAACTGGCTCGACCGAAGCCTTGTGACGGCCAGCGCTCCCGGTCAAACGAGGAAACCGGTGGGCACTATCTGGCTGCTGCACAGCGGCGGCTTCTACTACGTAGAAAAAACTCTTCTCGAGGGCGAAAAGCTTCCCGCTCCGCTTCACTGGTTCATGTGGCAGGCAATCACTACATGGATCAGCGGGACGTTTCTGCTCATTGTCGTCTATTACGCCGGAGGCCGCGCAACACTCGAGGATCCGTCGGTCGCCGGAATCTCGCACGGGTGGGCAATAGTAATCGGAGTCGCGTCGATCATCGGCGGACGCACGATCTACGACATCATGCAGCGCGCTCCCGCCCGGATGCAAAAACTTGCGACAGCACTCTGGATCACCGCATTGGCGGCGATCGCGATTGCACTCACTCAGCTGCTGAGCGGCCGCGCCGCATTTCTGCACACCGGAGCAATGCTCGCAACCATCATGGCGGGCAACCTCACCGGCACGATCGTCCCTTCACAGCGTGCTCTCGTAAAGTCCGTTGAAGGCGGCGCGACCGATGCGGCAATGTCCGCGCGCGCAAAGCGCGTTTCAATTCACAACAACTACTTCACTTTCCCGGTGATTGCCCTGATGGTGAGCAATCACTTCTCTTCCGTTTATGGAAGCCGGTACAGCTGGCTGCTTCTCCTCGTGATCGTTGCGGGGGGAGCGACTGTGCGCCACATCCTCAACATCCGCTGGACATTCCGCTCGTGGCAGCCCGCACTCGGCGCCACGATCGCTTTGACAATTCTTGCGCTCTGGCTGCTTGTGAATCTGGGCACGCGCACTGTGTCCGCCTCAGCACAAACCGTCAGCGGACCTGTAACGTTCGAGGACGCGCGACATGTCATCGACAGACGATGCGCGGTCTGTCACTCCGAGCGTCCAACCGATCTTACATTCGGTCCCGCACCAGCAGGCGTAATGTTCGACAGCCGTGCACAAATCGAAGCAAAAGCTGATCGAATTCGCGAGCGTGCATTCGTGACGCGCACAATGCCGCCATCCAACAAAACCGGAATCACCGATTCAGAGCGCGCGATTCTTGGCGCATGGGCAGGTCAGAGATGAACGAATCCCGGCACGTACTTCAGCATTTTCTCGCTGCACTGGCTTATCGCACTCAGAAAGCAGTACGAGGAGCTCCAGCGGATTATGGACACTTCGATGCAGGCAACAAAGTGCGAACGCCGCACGAGATCATGTGGCACATGACAGGTTTGATCGGCTATGCGCGAACAATGCTGCGCGGCGGTGAGTTTGCTCCGGAACGTCTTCCAACATTTGGTGCGGAAGTCGAGCGGTTCCATGCGACGCTGGGGCTGCTTCTTCACGATTTTGCAAATGACTCGCTGACTGCGCGCATCAGCGATCAGCAATTCCTGCAGGGACCGCTGGCGGACGCGATGACTCACGTCGGACAGCTTGCAATGCTTAGACGCCTGCATGGTGTCCCAATCCCTTCCGAGAATTTCATCTTCGCAGACATCGAAACGGAGAACGTGAGCTCGAAACAGGCGCAGCCCGCAGCTCCCGATCCCAACTGGACTCCCGAGCGTGGCCACGTGCCGCCCGGGCCATCGCCCTCAAAGCGTTCGTGAGATGCAGATCACCGCGCTGATTGGTGCTTTCGCCGCGAGCGCACGCGCGTTCGGCGGCCGCGACGACGCAAGCGCTTGATTCTTGCGCTGGGTGGAGAGAAAAGCGCGGACGGTTATTGGGCGATGAATCAGCAAATCCTGGCGAAGAGCTTTGCGATTACTGCGAGTGCATTGATGGCGCTCGCGTGTGGCGCGCCCGCGAAGCTCCCGGTTCAGGCAGGAATGGGAGTCACGCCCTTACTTCCCAAGCCTCAAACCTCCTTCATCCCTCTCGTAAACGTCGTCGATGCTAAGGGATGGCGCGATTCAGAAGCTCCCGACGTTCGCGAAGGGCTTCAGGTACATGCATTTGCAAGAGGGCTCGACCACCCGCGCTGGCTTTATGTTCTCCCGAATGGTGACGTGCTGGTCGCCGAGACTAATGCCCCTAAACGCCCGGAAGACGGAAAAGGAATCAAGGGATTCTTCTTCAGGAAGTTTCAGGCAAAAGCTGGCGGAGCAGTGCCGAGCGCAAATCGCATCACGCTTCTTCGCGACACTGATGGCGACGGCGTTGCGGAGACGCGGTACACATTCCTCTCGAAACTGTATTCGCCATTCGGAATGGCGCTGGTGGGAAACAACTTCTACGTCGCGAACGCCGACGCTGTTGTTCGATTCCGGTACACTCCTGGAGCGACAGCTATCTCGTCGGCAGGATCGCGACTTGTGACATTGCCAGGTGGCAAACTGAATCATCACTGGACAAAGAGTCTCATCGCAAACCGTAGCGGCACCAAACTTTATTCCGGCGTTGGATCCAACAGCAACGCCGCGGAAAACGGAATCGACAAGGAAAAGGATCGCGCTGCTATCTGGGAGATCGATGTGGCGACTGGTGCGCATCGCGTATTTGCTTCCGGATTGCGAAATCCAGTCGGCATGGCGTGGGAACCGACCACGGGCGCGCTGTGGGTTGCAGTGAACGAGCGTGACGAGCTCGGAAGCGACCTTGTTCCTGACTACATGACTTCTGTTCGCGACGGCGGATTCTACGGATGGCCGTACAGTTACTATGGAAGCAATGTCGACAAGCGGGTCAAGCCTGCCCGGCCGGACATGGTTGCGCGCGCAATAGTTCCCGATTACGCGCTCGGACCTCACACCGCATCACTCGGCCTGGCTTATTCGGGCTCCTCATCGCTCGGCCCTCAATTTCAGTCCGGGATGTTCGTGGGTCAGCACGGATCGTGGAATCGAACGCCGCGCAGCGGTTACAAGGTGATCTTCGTTCCGTTCGCAAATGGAAAACCGGCTGGCGACGCAGTCGACATTCTCACCGGGTTCGTGAGGCCGAACGGCGATGCTATGGGAAGGCCGGTTGGAGTTGCTGTCGACAGGAAAGGTGCGCTGCTGGTCGCTGATGATGTCGGCGACACCATCTGGAGAGTGACCGCCCGCTAGCTGCCTCGATACGTGGAGTAACCGAAAGGGCTGAGCAGGAGCGGCACGTGATAATGATCTGATTCCGAGCTCACGACGAACTCTACTGTGATGCGCTCGTAGAATGCTTCGCCTCCTCCCGACGACAAGTATCTGCCGACCTCGAAGACGAGCTTGTGCAGTCCGATTCCAAGCCGCTGGCCATTCGCCAGAAAATCCTTCACTCGCCCGTCGTTATCGGTAACCCCGCTGCCGATGATTTCGTCGCCGCGCTGCAGGGTGATTTTTATGCCTGCCGCCGGGAGGCCGCGCGACGTATCGAGCACGTGTGTGCTGATGGTGCTCATGAAAGAAGTTTCCTCAGTCTCAGCTGCATGATCTTTCGTTGCTCTTCCGCGGCAATGCGAAGCTCTGTCTCCGCATCGTTGCCAAGTCGCGCTGTTGCGATGGCAAGCATGTCTTCAGCTGTCCTGCCTGTCGCGCAGACAATATAGATGTGGCCGAACTTTTCCTCATATCTCCGATTCACAGCAGCAAGCTCCTCTTTCACCTGCAATGACGCTGCCTGCGCCGTGGCTTGTTCCTGAGCTTCCTTTCCGGACACATTGTCGCCGATTCGCGGATGATGTGAGAAGGCTTCCTGCCAGTCGCGGGATTCGCACTGACTCCATGCTTTATCAGCTGCTTTATACACGGCTTCGCTCGAGTCGAATGGACGACGTGCGAGCATCGCATCGACCCAGCGTGATGAGCCGCAGCATTCCCGAAATGAATTCGCAGCATCTGTCACGCTCATCTGGTTGAGCTCCTCGATTCTCACACCGCTCTGCCAAAGAGTCGAAGCCGCGCGACTCCGCCATCCGGATAAATGTTCAGTCGCACATGAGTGGCTGGACCGGGGTCGGCGACGTTGAAATGATGCCACGTGTGCGGCTGTACCGGCGTTTCGCTCACGAGCTTTCGCCATTCGACTTTGCTGGCGTCGAATTTTCCGGAAATGTTTCCAGTGTCTGACGCTTCGAGCATCACACTTCCGGGAGCATTGCCCTTGAAGTGATCGGTGTCGAGCTCGATGCGCTCTACAGTTCCTCTTCTTGCGAGCCTCACGATTGTCCAGTCGTTACCGGGACCGCGACGGCGCCTGGTCTCCCAGCCATCGCCCATGTGCGTTGATCGACCAGGAAGAATGAGATTCTGTCGATGGCCGTAATGCATATCGCTGCACTCGACCACGTATCCGCCATTCGCCATTGCGGCCAGATCGATCTCGCGCACCTCGGTGAACATCGAATCCGCGGCAACCACTTCACCATGCACTCGAAATCGAGCGACACCTCCATCGGGAAAAATGTTGAGACGAAGATGAGTGACCCGCCGTGCGCTGTTCATCTCGATCTCGTTCTTCGTATCACCCTTGAGCTTCGTCTCGGCGAGAACCTGCTCCCATCGTGCTTCGGTTCCGGTAAGCCATTCGGCTGACGGCGTGCCGTCAACGCTCGTCATGTCGACGCTCGCACGCTCCGGAAAATTGCCGGTGAAAAACGAAGTGTCGATCACAACTCCGCGCACAATTCCGGGTGCGCCAAGTCGAATGATTGCCCAGTCGTGTCCGGGTGTGCGTCGGCGGCGTGATTCCCATCCGTCCATCCACTTGCCGCGCTCCGTGTAGACGCCTTCGCGCCACTCGGGCGCGCTCTGCTTGAGAAGAGATTCCTTTGGCGCGAAGAATTCATCGTTCGCGATGATCACGGAACCGCCGAGTCGTTCGGATGCGAGGTCTATGAGGTCAGTGAACGATGCCAATCTTTTCTCCCGCTACAAATGTCGACTCGACCACACCGTACAGCTCGCGACCGCCGTAAGGTGTCAAATGATGTCGGTGAAACAAGGAATCCGGGTCGACAACAAAGCTGGCTGCAGGATTCCAAACCGCAATGTCGGCATCGTAACCCTCGGCGATTGCTCCCTTGCGCTTTGAAAGTCCCGCAAGCTTCGCTGTCGCGGCACTCATCCAGCCGGTGATTCTTTCAGGCGCAACTCCCCGCGCACGCGCGCCTGTCCACACCGCAGACAGCGTGAGCTGCAGCGACGCGATTCCTCCCCAGCATCCAAAGAAGTCTCCGTTCGAATCCTTCATCGCCGGTGGGCACGGTGAATGATCTGAGGCAATGAGGTCGATGTCGCCCGCGATCAGGCCATTCCACAAAGCATCCCGTTCGTCAGAGGATCTTATCGGGGGAGCACATTTGAGCTCAGTTGCGCCATCAGGGATTTCCTCTGCAGCGAATGTCAGATAATGCGGGCACGTCTCTGCTGTCAAAGGAAGTCCACGTGCTTTTGCAGCGCGAATGATCTCGAGTGACGTTGCCGAAGAGAGATGAACGATGTGCACCTTCGCAGGTATCTCTTCCATCAGTCCAATCATCAGCTCGATCGCGCGGTGCTCAGCCTCTATCGGACGGCTCGCCAGATAATCAGCGTATCGACGTGATCCACCTCTATTCGCGATCAGACACGACGGATCCTCCGCATGAACCATGAGAGGCAATCCCGTTCTCGCGAGATACGGGAACGCTTCACGCAGATCCTTTTCCGAGACATTTTCAAATTCAGCCACACCGGATGGAGTGAGAAAGCACTTGAATGCTCTCACACCCGCTTCCGCGAGTGGAATGATCTGGTCTGCATTGCCGGGGACAACGCCGCCGATGTATTCGACGTTCACGTGTGATTTACCGTGGGCCGATGCACGCTTTGCGTCGAGCGCCTCGACGGAAGTCGTTGCGGGAATCGAATTGAGGGGCATGTCGAGAATTGTCGTCACTCCGCCCGCGGCAGCAGCTCTTGTAACGCTGTCGAATCCCTCCCATTCAGTGCGGCCAGGCTCGTTGACGTGCACGTGGGTATCGATGATTCCCGGCATCACGATCGACTCGCCGGCATCGTAATCAGCATCGACGTCGTAAGACGCAATTCGATCGATGCGTCCTTCCTGCATGTGAATGGACGCGGCTCGCGTTCCCTCGGGCGTGACCACGCGCCGGCCGCGAATTACAGTCAGGCTGTGTCCGCCCAGAATCGCCTGAGAAGATTCATCGACACGCGCCGCCGATAGTCTGCAGTCGATCGCACATCGTCGATGGGCGTGATTTCCTCGCCGAGGATGCGTGCAGCTTCGTCGATTGTCGCCTCCTGAGCGAGCGCCTGCTCGGTCATCCTTGCACGCACCACCGTGGGTGCAACGCTGCCGAGTGCGATCTTCGGTGACGGCGAGCGCACTGCGGCCATCACGATCTTGGAAATAGCCTGAGCTGCGCGCGTTCCCACCTTGCGGAACCACTGCTTTCCTTCGACACGCGGAATTTCGATTGCAACAATGAGCTCGTCAGGACGCATCACTGTCGAGCGATATCCAGTGTAGAAAGAATTGATGGGAAGGCGCCGCTCGCCCTCCACGCTCCGCATCACGATGACTGCATCCACCGCGGACAACACCGGCACACCATCGGCAGCGGGAGATCCATTCGCAATGTTTCCGCCGAGTGTCCCGCGATTCTGAATCTGAACCCCGCCGACAAGTCCCGACGCCTCCACCAGCATTGGCACCCGCTCCGCCACAATGTGCGACTGCATCAGTGACGTGTAGCTCGTAAGCGCGCCGATGATGAGCTTGTCGTCGTGCGTGGAAATCGTCCGCAGCTCGTCGAGCGCCCAGATGTCGAGATATTGTCGCGGCTTTAACGTTCCGAAATTGAGGCCGACATAGACGTCTGTCGCGCCGGCGATTGGTGTTCTCTTCTCATCGCGAAGAATCGTCAGCGCTTCATTCACGGATGATGCGACACGCAGGTCTAAATCAGATAGTGCGGTTTTCACCTCTGTATCTCTTGCGTGGCGTCAGCCCTCTGTATCTCGTTGGTTTTCCATTTGAGTACCGCGCGATAGATCGCTGAGTAGCCGGTGCAGCGGCAAAGATTTCCAGCGAGAGCTGTCTTCACGTCATCGAGCGTTGGATCATCAGGGAGCGTCAGCGCTGCCATGATCATTCCCGGAGTGCAGATGCCGCATTGCGCCCCAACTTCATTCATGAAAAGCTTCTGCAGCGGATGATTTCCGCCAAGCCCTTCGATTGAGAGAACTTCTGCTCCTTCCACCTGCGATACCGGAACGAGACAAGAGCATACAGGCTCACCATCGATCAGCACTGTGCACGCACCGCATTCGCCTTCACCGCATCCTTCTTTCGTTCCGGTGAGATTGCATTCCTCACGGAGCACGTCGAGAAGGCGTGACATTGGATGCGCACCGACTTCCACATCGGCGCCATTGAGCCTGAATTGCATCAGATGGACGGTGCCGTTGCGAGAAGCTCGGGAGTCGCCGGAATTTCTCGCACGTCGAGTCCCAGCGCCCGAAGCGCGTTCACTACTGCAGGCGCGGGTCCGTCCATCGGAAGCTCGCCAAGTCCTTTCGCTCCGAACGGTCCGCCTGGATACGGGTTTTCCATCATCACGACTTCCAGCTCAGGCATGTCCAGGGTTGTGGGAATGACGTAGTTCGTGAGCTGTCCATTTGCCATCGCGCCATTCTTCATTACCACTTTCTCGAGAAGCGCGTAGCCAAGACCCTGGGCTGTTCCTCCTTCAATTTGTCCCTGCGCAAGCGCAGGATGAATCGGCCGACCGAATTCCTGCACGGCAGTGAGCTTGATCGGCTTCACCTCATATGTATCAGGATCCAGCTCCAGCTCGGCAACATCGCATCCCCACCCGAATGTTGCATATGCGTCGCCGAGGTAGGTGTCATCATCCCACTGAATCCAGTCTGGCGGCT
The DNA here is from genome assembly GCA_035646915.1 of Gemmatimonadaceae bacterium. Lineage (GTDB taxonomy): Bacteria > Gemmatimonadota > Gemmatimonadetes > Gemmatimonadales > Gemmatimonadaceae > UBA4720. The sequence continues at coordinate 2,196 of DASROK010000291.1, read as the reverse complement.
CGTACATCCGCTCGACTGATATTGCGCCGTTCTTTGCGTAGTAATCGGCTGGGGAGAGGCCACCCAGTTTCTCTTTCATTTCGTGCGCGCACTCTTCGAGAATCTTTCCAACGACCATGCACGTGCGCGATGCAACTGTTGGCCCGCTGTCAGCAACACGTGAAGTGTCCGGTTGTGCAACCTCGACACTCTCATATGGTATGCCGAGTGCATCGGTAACGATCTGCGCGTGCATGGTGCGTGTGCCCTGCCCTATCTCCGTACTTCCCACCGCGATGCGGACTCCAGTCGGAGTGAGATCGAGGCGCGCCTTTGACTTGAGGTTCCGCTCACCTGCGCCGGTGAAGCCAGCGCCGTGATAGAAGAGCGAGATACCGATCGACTTGTTGGTTCCTTTCCACTCTTTTCTTTTTCGGGCAAAGTCCGTGCGCTTTACCGCTTCCTCGAGCACCATGTGAGCGCTGGTGTCGTCGCGGAGCGTTTGTCCTGTTGCGGTGCGATCGCCCGGCTTCAACGCGTTCATGCGGCGAATCTCGACTGGATCGATTCCAAGCTGGTCGGCGATTCGATCCATGTGCACTTCAATCGCGAATTCAGTCTGTGGCGCGCCGAATCCGCGGAACGCTCCGTTTGGTGGAGTGTTCGTGAACATCGCATGCCCGCGAATGCGCACGTTGTCACAGTTGTATGGGCCGGCTGCGTGAATGCATCCGCGTGAGAGAACAGTTGGACTCAGCGTCACGTACGCACCGCCGTCGAGAATCACTTCGATTTCCATCGCCACGAGCTTTCCATCTTTAGTCAGACCCGTGCGATGTCTCACGATCGACGGATGGCGTTTGGTGGTCGCAACCATGTCTTCTTCGCGATCGTAGATGATCTTGACCGGCCGCTTTGACTTCAACGCGAGAAGAACTGCATGACCCGCGATCATCGACGGATATTCTTCCTTGCCGCCGAATCCGCCGCCTGTCTCCGTTTGAATCACTCGCACGTTGGGATGTGCGGAGCCGAGGAGACAGCGAAGTGCTTTGATCACGTAAAAGGGACATTGCACCGAGCCGTAAATCGCAACGCCTCCTTCTTCCGGAACGGCGATCACTCCATTCGGCTCGATATAGACGTGTTCCTGGTGTCCTGTTCGGTACGTTCCCTCAACGATTACGTGTGCACTGCGCAGGGCACTATCGGTATCACCCTTCACAATGTCGATGTCCTTGAATGACAGCGTCGACTTTTCAGGATCGAACAGTGGTTCTTCTTCTTCGTATTCGATGACGACTTTCGCTGCGAGCAGGGTGTCCCTGTCTTCGTGCGCAAGCAGCACAATCGGCTCAGCCATGTGATTCACTTCATGCTCGGCGAGAAATGGCTGATCCTGCGACATCAGATCGACTGCATTTTTTGCCGGGACATCGCGATAGTCGACGATGGTAAAGCCTGTCGTGTCGAAGTCGTAGCGTATCGATTTGATCCGGCCGCGCGGGATTGTGGAGCGAATGGTGCGGCCGTGAATCATTTCCGGGAATACGAGGTCATCCGCGTACTGCGCGCCGCCGGTTGCCTTGCCGATGCCGTCTTTTCGCGCGACGCTCTTTCCAACTGCTGTCATTCGGGGAAAATGCGTTTGGGGAGATGTTGGAGCAAGCGTGAAGTACGGAGGTACGGGGGGGTTTTGTGAGATAATGAGACGATGAGAAAACCACGTGTATGTGGTTTGAAAACCCACATACACGTGGTTTTCTCATCGTCTCATTATCTCACAAAAATCCCCCGTAGTTCCGCCCTTCAGTCTCCAGCTCTAAGATTCAAGCAATGTCCGTTTCTCGCTCGATCGCCCAGGCTCTCATCAACATCCGAGAGCCAGTAGTACTCGCGACAGTCGTGCGCGTCACCGGCTCGAGCTACGGCGGTGTCGGGACACGGATGGTCATCCCGCAGAACGGCTCTCCAATCGGAATCGTGAGCGGCGGATGTCTCGAGTCCGATCTCGCCGAACACGCCAGGCAGGTTCAGGAAACTCACCGGCCCAAAGTCGTGACATACGACACCCGCGCCGATGACGACGCAGCGTGGGGTCTCGGACTCGGCTGCAATGGGCTCATCGATGTCCTGCTCGAGCCTCTCACACCCCAACAGGCGAAAGACATTGGCGAGCTTCTGATGCGCGGGCTCGATTCCTCGACTCCATCAGTT
>DASROK010000290.1:0-5412 GCA_035646915.1 Gemmatimonadaceae bacterium | reverse complement strand
TAGTAGCACGGATGATTTTGAACCTTGGCGTCGATACTCTCGTAGGGTCTGTACCGCTGCTGGGCGATCTGTTCGACGTCGGCTTCCGGGCGAATCTTCGAAATGCCGCGTTGCTCGACAGGCATCTCGCTGATCCCGGGGCCGTCAAGCGATCGAGCCGGCTTGCGGTTATCGCGGCGATTGCGGGCGTGATACTACTCGCAGCTGGTGGTGTCGCGATAGCGGTGCTCGCTGTGCGCGGTCTCAACTCGCTGGCCGGCTCTTGATTGCGGCCCGGACGATTCACCAGGAGCATGAAGATGTCTGACAGGTACTATCCCGTTCGCGCAGGTATCGGATTCGGCAGTGCGCTGGCGATTGCAATTTCGTGGAGCGCGAACCATTCCATCATCTGGGCAATCATTCACGGTGTCTTTTCCTGGCTGTACGTGATCTACTACGCACTCACGAGGTAACCCATGAGCGATCCCGGAATCGTCATGATGGCGATGGGTACCCTCGCTGCCACTGCCTACGCGATCAGGACTATTGCGAACGCCGTAGTGCGTCACCGCGAGCAGGACAGAAAGATTGCCGAGTCATCGGTGGTTTCGGTGAGCGATGAGCGTATCGCGCGCATCGAGGCTGCTGTCGAATCTATCGCAATCGAGGTGGAGAGAATCTCAGAGGGTCAGCGCTTTACCACAAAGCTGCTGAGCGAGCAGAACCAGCCGGTACAGGCATTCCTCCCCAGGCCGGGGAGGTTCGACACGCCGCACTGAATACTGAATACTGAATGCTGACGCAGTGAGGAACTGAACTGAGGACTTCCTCGTTCTAATTCCTCACTACGTCAGCATTCAGTATTCAGTATTCGTTTATTTCCCGGTAAGCAGCCTTGAAATCTTCGACTTGCGGCAGAATCGCGTCCTCGAGCTGAGGCGCGTAGCCGACGAATGTGTCGGTCGAGGCGACGCGCTGCACCGGCGCGTCCAGCCATGCAAAGCAGTCGTTCGCAATTGCTGCCGCGATCTCCGCTCCATAACCCCATGAGAGAGAATCTTCGTACGCGACAATGACTCGAGACGTCTTCTTCACGGAAGCGTAAACGGTTTCACGATCCCACGGGCTCAGCGTTCTCAAGTCGATCACTTCTACATTGATCCCCTCTTCAGCGACAGCATTCGCAGCAGTTACCGCACGCTGAAGTGTTGCGCCATAGGTCACGAGCGTTACGTCACTGCCTTCGCGAACGATCTTCGCCTTGCCGAACGGAATCATGAAGTTTGGGCCGGGATTCGCGCTCTTGTTGTACGTCTGTCGATAGAGATGCTTGTGCTCGAGGAATATCACTGGATCGTCGCAGCGAATTGCAGTGCGGAGGAGTCCGTTCGCATCGAGCGCGGTTGCCGGACAGACAACTCTGAGTCCCGGACAATGAGTGAACAGTGACGCGCCCGTCTCCGAATGGTAGATCGCGCCGCGTATGTATCCGCCGTATGTAGTTCTCACAACTACAGGCGCTGAGAAATTGTTGTTCGACCTCCACCTCATCGTCGCGAGCTCGTTGCGGAGCTGCATGTACGCAGGCCAGATGTAATCGAAGAACTGAACTTCGACCACCGGCTTGAATCCGCGAATAGCGAGCCCGATTGCGCGGCCGACGATGTTCGCTTCAGCAAGAGGCGAGTTGTACACGCGCGCGCTGCCGAATTCCTTCTGCAGGCCCCACGTGACCTTGAACACACCCCCTTTGCCCTTGACCTTGTCCATGTACTCTTCACGCGACACGTCCGCGACATCTTCGCCGAACATCAGGATCTTCTGATCGCGGCGCATCTCGTCTTTCATGCACGCGTTGAGAAGGTCGACCATCGTCGTCGGCTCGCCGCTGAATTTCGGGTCGTCTTCAGTGTCGAACTGCTCGCTCGTCGGGTCTACGTCCGGAGAGTAGACGCCGAAGTACACCGTGTCCTCCCCAGGCTGTGGCTGTGCAAGCGCATCATCCGTCGCGGCAAGAACAACCGCTTCGACTTCTTCCTGAATTTCCTTGATCTCGCTTTCCGTGGCGTGGCCTTCCGCCACGAGCCAATTCGGGAAAACGGTAACCGGGTCGCGCGCTGCGTCTGCTTCGCGCTCCGCAGGGGGACGATACATTGTCTCGTCGTCCGACAACGAGTGCGAGTACGGACGAATGACCTTTGCGTGCACGAGTGCGGGCCCTTTTCGCGCGCGAGCATAATCGACGGCGCGCGTCATTGCATCGTAGCTCGCAAGCAGATCGCACCCATCGACTTCTTCGATGTACAAGCCGGGGAACGATCGAACGAGCTTGGAGATCGATCCGCCCGCGGTGTTCACTTCGACAGGAACCGAAATGGCGTAACCATTGTCCTCGACGAGATAGACAATCGGAAGCTTCAGGTTCGACGCGGTATTCAGTGATTCCCAGAATTCACCTTCGCTGGTTGTTCCATCACCAGTGGAAACCAGAACGATTTCGTCATCATGGAATCCTTCGGTTATTCCCAGAAGCTTCGCGCGAAGCGTTGCCTCGGCAGACCCGACCGCCTGGAGAAACTGCGTGCCCGTTGGCGAAGACGCGGAAACAATGTTGTAGCTCTTGTGTCCCCAATGACTCGGCATCTGACGCCCGCCGGAGGCAGGATCGATCGCAGCGCCGACCGCCTCGTACAGCATTTCCGCCGGAGTTACCCCGAGCTCGAGACAGAGAGCACGATCGCGATAGTAGGTGTAGAACCAGTCGTAAGCGGACTTAAGCACCAATCCCGCTGCGGTAAGTATTGCCTCGTGCCCCGCGCCCGAAATTTGAAAGAAGATCTTGTTCTGGCGCTTGAGCTGGACCTCCTTGTCGTCTATCCGGCGGGACAGCAGCATGGTTCTGTACGCCGAAACGAGAGTCTCCGACGAGAGTGCCGAGCTGGGTGAGGATGAGGTTTTTCTATCGGGTCGGGTGGTTGTCGCCATCGTGATGATCTGCCTCGGGAGGGTGCGGCTTTGACAGTTAATAATAGTTGTGGGAGGCCCGCTATGGTCAGACTGATTGGGATTGCCGTGGTTTCGGTTGCACTTGCTTCATGCATGAAAAATTCGGCGACAACAGGTGCCAGCGATCAGTCACAACCGTCGAACAGTGGATCGGCGTCCACTCAGGAGTCCGACTGGGCTGCAATCGGGCAGCTCGAGGCTCAGGCGAAATCGCTTGCAAAGACGGACGGATGCAATGCATCGGCTGACTGCGCAACCGGGGCAATCGGCAGAAAAGCGTGCGGCAGCCCGCGTGATTACCTGGTCTACTGTAAAAAGACCACCGATGTTGCGGCTCTCAACGCAAAACTCGACGAGATAGTGAAAGCGGAAGCGGCGTATAACGCGAAATACCAGGTTGTCTCTACCTGCGAGATGAGGCTGGCTCCGGAGGTCGAGGCATCAGGGGGGTCCTGCCGGGCCAGGTAAGCGTTATGTTCTTCGCGCGTGAATTTTCACAAAACCGACAATCGGAGGAAGTGAAATGAACCTCGTCGCGCGCGCAAAGGGGATACTCACTAATCCCCGACAGGAATGGGCGGCTATCGACGCCGAGCCGCTCGATCTTGGCCAGCTGCTCGTGGGGTATGTGCTTCCCCTCGCCGCCATCGGCCCGATCGCAAGCATCATCGGATGGTCTGCTTTTGGACTCGGCGGACTTTTCCGGCCTTCGATGGGCACAGTCATAACGATGGCGATCACGGCTTTCGTGATGACCATCATCGGAATCTTCGTTCTCGCGTGGGTCATCAACGCGCTGGCGCCCACGTTCAATGCGGCGCAAAGCATGCCGCAGGCGATCAAGGTTGCTGCTTACAGCGCAACAGCGGCCTGGATTGGCGGGATCTTCAACATCTTTCCCGCGGTCGCCATTCTCGGCGCAATCCTCGGACTGTACAGTCTCTATCTGTGCTGGGTGGGACTGCCGATCCTGATGAAAGCGCCGGCCGAGAAAGCGACCACGTACGTGATCGTTGTCATCATCGTGCTGGTGATCATTTACGTCGTGATCGGTGGCATCGTCGGCAGGATGGTCTACTGATTTGACAACAACCAGAAAAGCGGTGCCGGGCCCCAGTTGCTGTCAGCTACCGGTACCCGGCACCGCTTTTCTGGTCAGCTAATAGTCGACGGGGCGAAGGTACGTTTCGCCGATTGCCGATGAGCTGAGCATGGCGACTGTCGGAAGCTTTCGCTTCCAGTGAGTTTTGGACAGACGCTTCCATATGAGCTCCACTTCAGCGCGCGTGAACCCGTGCGCTTCGACATCGCCGGCCGAATATCCATTCACAAGCCAGTTGAGGATGTCATCAGCGCGAGCGTAGCTGATTCCAAAATCTTTTTCATCAGTCTGACCTTCGATCAGGTCCGCTGACGCAGGTTTGTTTACGATCTCGCCGGGAACTCCCAGATATCGAGCCAGCTCCCATACCTGGCTCTTGAACAGATCACCAAGCGGATTGATCGGCGGCGAGTCATCCGCGTGCCAGGTGAAATAACCGAGCAGCCTTTCCGTCTTGTTTCCTGTTCCGAGTGGCAGAGCCTTTTCGCGTTCCGATTGATCGAACAGGACTATCATACGCGTGCGCGCCATGACATTGCCGCGACGGCCCGGTGAAGCATCAGGTTCCTTGATCAGATAACCGTCGACAGCGTCAGTGATGTCGACAGTGCGCGACTCGATCCCGAGCGCATCAATCACGAGCTGTGCATGCGCCAGTGAATCAGCGCTCGAGGTTCGATAGGGCATTCGTATCCCGACGACGTTCGAAGGCCCCAGTGCTCGTGCTGCCAGATACGCTGTGACCGCCGAATCGACTCCTCCCGAAAGTCCAAGCACTCCGCGTGTGAATCCCCGGAGCTTCAGCTCTTCGCGGAGAAACGAGACGAGCCACTCCGCCGTAAATGCGGCATCGATAGCAAGCGACGGCGGGCCCATCACTGACGCGGGGGCGGAAATCACGCTGATATCCGATGGCGACGGGCGGGAAATATTGCCCTCGTTGTCTGCGGCCGCACCGGCTTCCGGCTTCCATTCGTTAGACGCAGACTGCCCGGAAACTATTCCCGGCGCCGATGTTCCGTTCGTCGATGCGGGATCGTAATCCAGCGGCAGCTCTTCATTGACCTGAATTTTTCCAATCGTGCGTACGAGATGCGGGAGCATTGTCTGAAGATCAGTGAGAAGCGGCAGCTCGACACGCGCACGGGTGAGCTCTGAAGTGTCGAGCGTCACTGTAGCGATTGCTTCCTCCCACAATGGTGCGCGCAGCTTCACGTCTCCTCGCGGGCCGGCAACAACGGATCCTCCGGGAAAAGTCTTTCCGCCTTCTGATCCGACGAGATGAACCAGTCCCGTGAACACGCCATGCTCCGAAGCGATGT
>DASROK010000289.1:0-3278 GCA_035646915.1 Gemmatimonadaceae bacterium | reverse complement strand
AGCTGGTAGCGACGCGGGATGGCAAGCCTTACTTTCGCGAGCAGTACGAGGACGTGCAGGTCAACGCAGAACTTCCGGCCGGCATTTTCGATCCGTCAAAGTGGTCGAGCGTGCGCCTGGTTGACGGTTAGCGATAGCCCTCGGCCTGCATCCGGAACAGCTCTTCATAGAGCCCGCCTTTCGCCACCAGCTCGTCGTGCGTTCCTGATTCCTCTACTGTTCCGCCGCGAAGCACGATGATCCTGTCGGCCATTCGCACTGTGGAGAATCGATGGGAGATGAGGATTGCCATGCGTCCGGCCACCAGCTCGGAAAACCTGACGAACACTTCGTACTCCGCGCGCGCGTCAAGCGCCGCTGTCGGCTCATCGAGAATCAGCACCTGAGCATCACGGAGGTAGGCTCGCGCGAGCGCAACCTTCTGCCACTCGCCTCCTGAGAGATCGACTCCTTCCTCGAACCGGCGCCCGAGCATCTGCCGATAGCCGAGAGGAAAGCGTGGCAGAAGTGAAGCAGCGAGTGAATTCTTCGCTGCGTTATCGATGCTTTCAGGAACTCCATTCTCGGCGGCGAGCTGTGCCCTTACCGATTCGATTTCGCCAACGCCGATGTTTTCATCGAAGCGCATGTCATAGCGTACGAAATCCTGAAAGATCACGCCGATTGCATTGCGCAGTGAAACAAGATCGTACTCCTGCAGGTCTATCCCGTCGAGGAGGATTCTTCCTTCGGTGGGATCGTAGAGTCGCGCAAGCAGCTTTGTTATTGTGGTCTTTCCTGCGCCGTTCTCACCTACCAGCGCAACGCGCTCACCGGGAGTGAGCGTGAGCGAAACGTTTCGAATTGCCCAGCGATCAGTGTCCGGATATCTAAAGCCGACGTTCTCGAACACGAATCCCTGTTGTATCGGATAGGGAACGGGCCGCGCGTCCGGCCGGGATGTAATCGTCGGAGTCATCTCGAAGAAAACGAAAAGATCGCGCAGGTAGAGGGACTGCTCGTACACGCCCGATGCCGAAAGAAGTATGCCCTGGATCGTGTCGCGACCGCGCGCGAATGATGCTGAAAGGAAGATCAGCGTTCCCGGAGTGATTGCCCCCGCAACCGCTCGCAGAATGATGAGAACGTAGGCGAAATAGTACCCTGCAGTGCCGACGAACGAGAGCACGGTCCCCACAACTCCACGCTTGATCGAAAGCTTGCGGTTCTCGTCGTAAAACTTCCACGCGAGTGTGCTATATCTGTCGATGATCCACGGCGCGAGACCGAACATCTGCACTTCCTTCGCGGTCTTATCGCTTGCACCGATCAGTCGCAGATAGTCGAGCTGCCTGCGCTCCGGCGTCCAGCGGAATAGCAGCGAATAACCCATCGACGCGAACCGTGTCTCACCCACGAAGCTCGGCAGCACTGAAGCGAACAACAGGAGCAGTATCCAGGGATTGTACGCAATGAGAACGCCTGCAATCGTAACGAGCGTGATCGATTCCTGGGTGATACCGACTGCCTGGGAGATGAGCGCAATTCGGCCCACGGTCTGTCTGCGAGCGCGCTCCAGATGATCGTAAAAGGTGGGATCCTCGAACTGGGCGAGATCGAGTGTCGACGCATGCTGCATCAGCCGCACGCTCATCACATTGGAGAACAAGTCGCCGAGGAGGCTTTCGATCATCGACGATGCACGCGCCAGGACTTCGCCGAGCACGACGATCGCAATCTCCATCACGACGTAGCGCCAGAGAGAGGACAGCTCCGCTTTCCCATCGCGAACGGCAATCACGGTGTCGAGGATCTGCTTTCCAACCCAGAAAGTCGCAACCGGAACGAAGGCACGGACCAGGCGGAGAAGCATCATGCTCACCGTGTAACCGGCGTGCGTCTCCCAGATAAGCTTCCCGAGTTTGGGTATGTAACGCAGCGCGGCAAGTCGCTCGCGCCATGTCTCGGGCCTGTCTTTCATCCGTGGCATGCGCATCGGCACCATCGGATGAGTCATCGGCTACTCCTTGCCGTTCCTTCTCTCCACAGCAAGTCCTTTGCGGTCCCACTCGCCGAAGCCGCCCAGCATGTTGGATACGTCATCTCTGCCGGACTGTTGCAGGATGCTCGCCGCGATTGCCGACCGTGTTCCACCCTGGCAGTGAACGACGACTTCGCCGCGCGGGACTTCGTCGAGCCGCTGCGGCAGCTCTCCAACTGGAATGTTGATGGCGTTGGGAAGGTGACCCGCCTCGAATTCGCTGCGCGCCCTTACGTCGAGAATGGCGGCGGCTCCGCCAGAGGCCACTTTGTCGACGGTGGTCTCGTCGACTGTAATGAGATCCTCGCTCAAGGCAGACGCGGGAATCACGCCTGCTATTCTCTCTATTCCAATCAGGGACAGCTCACGCGCGAGAGTGCGCCTGTCATGTTCGCTCACACCACCGATGAAAAAGAGATCCTGATCGTAGGGCAGCAGAGAGCCTGCGTATTTGAGAAACGACTTTCCATGCGGGATGTTGATCGAATTCCTCAGATGTCCGAGCGCAAACTCGGACGTGGTTCTCGTGTCGATTATCGGGCCTTTCGCTCGTTTGAACGCTGATGAATCGAGCGGCGGAGGTAGAGTGGTGGGAGATGGAGCTGGTCCGTCGCGATTGATGTATTTCATCTTTGCGAAGTACGCCGGCGGCTCGGGCTGTCCGGCAAGAACTTCGCGGACGAACGCGTCTTCGTTTTCCTCAGCAATCGCCCAGTTAAAGAGTTTCTCGTAGCCGAGCGTCGATTGCGGCATCGATCCGAGTGATTTTCCGCATGCGGAGCCTGCGCCGTGTCCCGGCCAGATCTGCAGATAATCAGGACGCTTCTTGAATTCGCGGATGGACGCGAACAGCTGACGTGCTCCTTTCTCCATCGTTCCTGCCATTCCTGCTGCTCGCTCGAGGAGGTCGGGCCGTCCAACATCTCCGACGAAAATGAAATCGCCGGTCAGCGCTCCGATGGGCTCGTTCCCGACGGGTGTGTCGGTGACGAGAAACGTCATGTGCTCAGGTGTATGTCCCGGCGTATGCAGCGCCTGAATGCGAACTTCTCCAACATCGAACGTGTCGCCGTTGTGGAGGATGGTGGCTTCTTTCGCAAAACCATACTGCCAGTCGCTGTCGCCGTCGCCAGAGAGGTAGAGCTTGGCACCGGTGACATTCGCGAGCTCGCGGGAACCAGAGACGAAATCAGCATGAATGTGGGTCTCGGTTACGGCAACGAGCTTCAGGTTCTGTTCGGCGAGCGCGTCCAGATAC
>DASROK010000288.1:0-6680 GCA_035646915.1 Gemmatimonadaceae bacterium | reverse complement strand
GCATCGGACACAGGATTAAGTAGAGAACCAGAACGGCGGTACCCGGTACCGGAAAAACCAGAACGGCGGTACCCGGTACCGGAAAAACCAGAACGGCGGTACCCGGTACCAGAAAAACCAGAACGGCGGTACCCGGTACCGGTTCTCTGGCTATTCAGCTACGAATGCCAGCGGTTTGGTAAACGTAGAATCGAACGTTACGGCGCGATGATAATCATCCGGCTGATACGTCGGATCCATCACGATATAGCGGTCGCCAACGCGCAGAATGTGAACCTTGCGAGCATCCGAGCGATCGTTCAGCACACGTCCGTACGCGATCGCTGCGCGCTCGCATACAACAGGATCGGTGACAGGCTTTACATCGCGCCTCGATACTCGATGCACGTTGTAGGTCCTGAGCATGCGATCAGCGATCTGATCCTTGCGACGCATCAGTGACGAGAAGAGGCGCTGATTGTAGCGAGCGCCTGCAACAGCTCGTACACACCCCGCATCGTGCGAAGCCGGGAACGCTGCCGGGCTCAGCGCCAGTATCGGCGCGGCCGCGAGAATGCCGGCAATCCAGAGTCTATTGTGCATGGCAACCTTAACGACTATTCGGCGTTGCGAGAGGTAACTCCAGAGGCGTTAAGCGCGTCTAATAAGGAATAACCATAGATTCAGATATGCGTGACTTCATCGCGAGCCAGAACAGCGAGCGGTTGAGACAACGCCTTTCAGGCGCGATTCGCGTGCGCGAGCCGGCAGCATTCTCGCGACTCGCACGCTCGATTCTGGAAATGGCGTTCATCACGGGAGTCGTCGCGCGACTCTACCGGATGATGGTGCTGAGCCGCGCCACCACTCCAACGAATGCTGCGATAGCACTTACAATCGGTGCGCTGTTTCTCCTCCTGATGGCGACGCTGCACCTGAGCCGCTTTCCACTGCGTGACTGGGTGTGGCGCGCACCGGCATTCGCTGCAGCGGAAGGAATCGGCGAAATGTTCATCAGCATCATTCTCATCTGGGCCGGACGTGAACCCTTAGGCTCGAGCGGAGCTGCGCATTTTCACGACTGGCCGGGTATGGCGATAAGCACGGTTATCTGGCGGGTTGTCGTCATCTCGTTGTTCGCAGGTCTTCTCGCTCTCATCGTGAAATGGGTCCGATACACGATTCTCCGGAAAGAGCATCAGGCCTGGAGCGAAGGCACGGTTCGCGCAGGAATTCCTGGCGAGGGGATCATCGAGCGCCGTCACGATAGAACGAAGGACATCGATCCCTTATTATTCGGAGAACGCAGGAAACACGACAACAAGCGGGGTTGATGATGTACGACGAGAGATTTGTAACGCCGATGCGGCAGGAGCTGGTCGAGCTCGGCGTTGAAGAGATGCGGACGCCTGAAGAAGTGGACGCGAAGCTCAAGGATTCAAAGGGAACTACGCTCGTGGTAGTGAACTCGATTTGCGGGTGTGCCGCGCGGAATGCGCGCCCTGCCGTTGCGAAGGCACTGCAGCACGCGGTGAAGCCCGATTCACTGACGACTGTTTTTGCAGGTCAGGATATTCAGGCGACGCAGCGCGCACGCGCTTTTTTCACCGGCTATCCACCTTCTTCACCGCAGATCGGTCTCTTGAAGGACGGCAAGCTCGTGTTCATGCTCGAGCGCCATCAGATCGAAGGACGGTCGGCTGGCGAGATTGCAGATGATCTGGTAGGAGCGTTCGATAGATACTGCGAAACGGCTGCGTCAGCTCAAGCTACAGTGTAACTACGGGATTTACCGCGAGTAAGAAATCCAACGCCCCATTTCACGGAGAGTGGGGCGTTTACCATACATAAGTAGTCCCACCCGATAAATACGAGCGGCCAGCCAGGTTGCGCCGAGGCAGGCGAGGAAGACGCCGACAAGAGAGATCACCAGCTCGTACCATGGAACGCTGCCAAGAGCGAGCCGCAGCGGCATGATGATCGGTGCAGAGAAGGGAAGGAGCGACATCACTGTCGCCAGCGTCGACGTCGGGTTAATTAGTATCGGATTGATAAAAATTGCCGTCGCTACCAGCAGAATCAGCATTGGCTGAACAGCCTGCTGCGCCTCCTGCTCGGTATTCACAGAAGAGCCCACCGCCGCGTACAGCGACGAGTAGAAAACAAAGCCCAGCACGAAGAAAAGCAGGAGAAGCAATGCGAGCCCGATCGAAATCTCCGGAAGCGCAAAGGGCATCGTCGATACGCCGAATTTCTGGAGAATCGGCTGACGAAGCTTGAACATCACGACAGTGGTGATGACCCAGAGAATCTGCTGCGTCAGGCCAACAGCGCCGACACCCAGAATCTTGCCCGCAAGCAGCTTCTCGGGTGACACACTGGAGACTACAACCTCTGCCACTCGGGTCGTTTTCTCCTCGAGCACGCCGCGCAGAACATTCTGGCCATAGAGAACGATCGTCATGTAAAGGAGAAACGCGATCGCGCCCGCGAAAATGATGCTGACAGTTCCCGATCCACCGCGTCCCTTATCGGTAATGCGCTCGGGATTCAGCTTGAGCGGAATCAAGGTCATGTCCTTCACCCTGCTCGAATCGATGCCGGCGTTTTCCAGTCTTTGCGCGAGGATTGCATCCTTCACAGTCGAGCGAACACGCTCCATGTCGCCAATCGACGTTGCATTTCGTCCGGCATAGCGAAGCTCTTCGCCGCGCAGCGTGCTTTCATCCGTTACGAGATAGCCTGAGATCTGCTTCGCGATGACCTCTCTTGTTGCGGTGCTCTCAGCCTCCGACAGCTCGCTCGGCTTTACGAGAACAACGTGAGGTGACGCAGCACCCGGTGCGCGCCCGCGATTCATCGCTTCCGCGACGCGCTGGCCGATTCCGGTGGTGGTTGCATCGATGATGCGAGTGTTGCTGAACTCCATCGTCGATCTCGACCTCTTTGCCATCACCGCGGGGATGATGATCATCGCTCCGAAGAAGAGCGGACCGAAGATTGTCGCGAAAATGAACCAGCGCGTTCTGACGCGCTCGAGGTATTCGCGCTTGATGATCGCCCAGAGCTTAGCCATGTCCTGACATCCCCATTTCGACGCCCTTTGCTCCAACTTTCTCGAGGAAGATCTGATGCAGCGAAGGCCGCACTATCTCGAATCGGTTCAACGTTGCACCTGTGCTGACGATCCGGTGAAGCAGCGCCTGCGGGTCCGCGCCATCCACCATTTCCACCTCGAAGTAGCGATTGGAATCGTCAACCCTGCTGACCAGCGATCGATCGGCGAGAATTGTCGATACCGCTGTTGTCGGCGTGCCCCCAAGGCCGAGCGCGACGTTACGCTTGCCGTGGGATTCCTTGATGTCGCTGATGGGGCCGTCGAGAACCTTCTCGCCACGCGCGATGATGCACACCGAATCGCAGATGCGTTCGGCGTTGTCCATGATGTGCGTGGAGAAAATGACAGTCTTTCCGCGCCGCTTGAGATCGATCACAGTGTCCTTCAGCGCCTGCGCGTTGATCGGGTCGAGCCCGCTGAACGGCTCGTCGAGAATGACGAGCTCGGGATCGTGAAGCAGAGTGCCGATGAACTGCACTTTCTGCTGCATTCCGCGCGAGAGCTCGTCGATCTTCGACAATCCCCAGTCTTTCTCGGCAGTCTTGAGATCGAATCTCTCCATCCAGGAGTCGATGCGGCTGTCGGCCTGCTTCCGGCTGACGCCTTTCAGCTCGGCTAGGAAGCGCAGCACTCGGCGCACCTGCATCTTGCGATAGAGTCCGCGCTCCTCGGGGAGATATCCGATGCGATCGGTAATCCTTTCGTCTGTTGATTCCTGACCGAGTATTCTGATCGAGCCAGAGTCGGGCGCGATGATGTTGAGGATCATGCGGATTGTCGTGGTCTTGCCGGCGCCGTTCGGTCCGAGCAGACCGTAGACGGCGCCAGTCGGAACACGCAGCGACAAATCGCGCACAGCAACATGCTCGGCGTATCGCTTGACTGCATTGTCGATCTCTATTGCAAACTCAGTCATATATGAAAATCAAAACCAGAAGGGCGGTACCGGGTACCGGAAAAACCAGAAAGCGATATCGGTGGGGCAGTCGTACAATATAGATGTGACGACAGTCAAAGGCGGAATTCGATTCGACCGTAACGAGCTGGCGGGCGCCTTTGGTGACATCGGCACGGACCTGCCGCTTGTCGTCGGGATGATTCTCGCTGCCGGGCTGCACAGCGCGAGCGTGCTCGTGATGTTCGGGCTGATGCAGTGGTTCACTGCCATCCGATACGGGATGCCAATGCCGGTGCAGCCGCTCAAGGCAGTGGCGGTGATTGTGATCGCGCAGAAGATCGCGCCGGAAGTTCTGTACGGTGGCGGACTCGCGATTGGCGTCGTGATGCTGATTCTCACATTGACTGGGGCGATCAGCTGGATTGCGCGAATCGTTTCGAAAGCTGTTGTGCGTGGTTTACAGCTGGGACTGGGAATCCAGCTCGCAATGCTCGCCCTCAAGGATTACGTGCAGTCCGACGGCATGCGCGGATATCTTTTAGCTGCTTTTGCGTTCCTGATCGTGATCGCGCTGTTCGGCAATCGACGGTTTCCGCCGGCGATTCCTGTGATTGTAATCGGAGTGATCTACGCGCTTGTGTACAAGCTCACCCAATCTGATTTCACGAACGCAATCGGATTTACACTTCCGCAGGTTCCCAGCGTGAGCGTCGCCGATATCACGAATGGATTTCTTCTCCTGGCGCTTCCGCAGATTCCTTTGTCGCTCGGGAATTCAATACTTGCGACGAAGCAGGTTGCCGAGGATCTGTTTCCTGAAAAGCAGATCACTGTCAGGAAGCTGAGTCTCACCTATTCTGTGATGAATCTCATCAATCCGTTCTTTGGCGGAGTTCCGACCTGTCATGGATCGGGCGGACTCGTCGGTCATTACACATTCGGAGCGCGCACCGGTGGATCGATTCTCATCTACGGCTCGATCTTTATCATCATCGGATTGTTTTTCTCGGCAGGATTTCAGCAGGTAGTTCAGGTCTTCCCACTGCCGATACTTGGAGTGCTGCTGTTTTTCGAGGCAGCTGCGTTGATGTCGATGATTCGCGATCAGGCGTCGGATCCGGGGTCGCTGCTGCTCGTAGTAATTGTTGGATTGATTGCCGTTGGAATTCCTTACGGGTACGCGGTCGGACTCGTTGTTGGAGTAGCCCTTTCCTCTCTTCGGTTTGCTGCTCGTGCGCAACGATAGACACTAACAGTGGACTACGGGGGTTTCAGGAAGACGAGGAAGAAATGAAAGACGAGGAAGAAGAGCGCTCCGTGGTTTTAATAAAAAAAGCAAGAAACGCAGTTTCTTCCCTGTCTTCCAATTCTTCCTCGTCTTCCTGAAATCCCGTAGTGTAGGGCTCGCTATCGGAGTTCGATTGTTCGGCTGGAGACAGCTGAGGTCGTCTGAATCGTGAGCTCGTACTTACCCGCGGGAATCAACGTCAAGTCGAGTACAACGGCACGATAGGCGATCGTGCTGCCGTTGACTTGATTCCACTGAATCCTGAGCGGACTCATGCGCGATGCGAGGCCGATCGACTCACCGAGCCGGCGGAGTGCGCCAAGCTGAACGCGAGTGAGGGTGAGCGAGACCGGCTGAGTGCTGTCGCTTTGAGCGAGTCCGTAGGTCTCCCAGTAAATACCGACTTTCCCGCGACGCACAGTGTTGCTGCCGAGTGCGAATTTCATTGCCGTCTCGAGATCTCCGACGGCTGAGTCGGTGGCTTCGAATAGAAGAGGATCCGACAGCGCGATTTCTTCCGCCCGTCGAGGTCGAAGACTCAGCACCGATCGCTTCCACGCTGCTGCACGATGATTCGACGAGTCGATGACTTCGAGACTCATGATGTGAGGCTTGGAGTCTACGAGTGCGCTCAACGCTCCCTTTCGTCCTGCGCTATCTGTCGACAGTACCGGTGGACTGATTTCATCATGAGCGAGTGCGAGCGCGCCATTCACGCTGATCGAATCGAGCTCTTTGCGAACGCTTACATCGTATGCAACGACGACTCGGGTGGAATCGCCACGGCGGAATGTTGCGACCTGCGGCTCGATCTCGAACACACGCCTTGCCATCACCGGCGAGTAACGCTCGGCAGAAGGTCCAAGGTCGATGTCGAACTTCACTTGCGGAGTTGTGTCGATGCTGAGCGAAACGGGAACGAAGTGATAGTTCGGCGTCGCTTCATGTCCTGAGATCGCGCCATTCTGCGGCTCCGCATATGTGCCGGGCCCGCGAGTCCAGTACCTGGACCAACCGTAGCGAACGATCATCTCACGCAGGTCGCTCGACCACGAAAGGTTGAATGTGTTGCGCGCCGGCTCTTCGATCTTTGCCATTGTGTGACGCGCATAGTGCTCGTTACGCCGCTCGTTTCCTTCGAGAGACCAGAATGGATCGGCGAGCCACCACAATCGCTCGGCAACCTTCTCGTTCTTGCCGCATCCTACTTTCTTGAATCGGCTGCGAAGCGCGGGGTCGAGCAGCGGAGTCATGTCCGTCCATCTGCATCGCTCGCTCGCGGGCATTGTGCGAAGAGCGTGAGCGAATGCGCTGTCGGCAGCGACACCTTCTCCATTTTCGTGAAGTGCCAGACCTTCGAGTGCAGCGCACCACCATTCAGCTGCCCGACATTCTTT
>DASROK010000287.1:0-3892 GCA_035646915.1 Gemmatimonadaceae bacterium | reverse complement strand
CGAGGTGCGCGTATTTGTCGCACGCGGAAGCATTGCGTACTCCGCGGTCAGCCAGCCTTGTCCGCTGCCACGCCGCCATGATGGAACGCCGTCTTCAACTGAAGCAGTGCAAAGAACCTTCGTTGCACCGAAGGAAATGAGACATGAGCCTTCAGCGTATGGAGCTACTTCGCGCTCCAGCGTAACGATGCGGAGATCAGAATTTCTTCTGTCGGATCTATTCTTTTCTGTCACCAAGTTTCTCGATGATTGACGTTGTGGACTGTCCGGGCGTGAGCGGAATCACGACGACTTCACCGCCCCAGGCGACGACTTCACGCGCACCGACAATCGTGCTCTCGTTGTAGTCGCCGCCCTTCACAATCACATCGGGTTTGAGCTCGAGCACAAGCTCGAGTGGGGTATCTTCGCCGAACAGCACCACACAATCGACAGCCTCGAGGGCGGCTACAACGTACGCGCGCTCGCCTTCGTTTCGCACCGGGCGCTGAGGCCCTTTCAGGCGCTTCACCGAGTCGTCGGTGTTCAAGCCCACAACGAGATGATCGCCGCGATCGCGCGCTGCCGTCAGCACATCGATGTGACCCGGGTGCAGCAGGTCGAAAACGCCGTTGGTGAATACCACACGGCCGCGAACCGATGCACGCCATTCACGCGCATCGCTCCACGTCCTGATTTTTGTTGAGGGACTTCGAGGCTTCAGAACGATTTCTCGGCTGAAGGTCTAAGGTGAACCACTTTCGTTTTCTTGAACGGCAGCTTGAATACCTGATCGTATTCGGCCCAGATCTTAATCCGGTTCCCGTCACGAACCACGTTGATGTTGCTCGCTTCGGGCGGAAGCTTCACGGAATCGGTAAAGGAGCGAAGACGGTTCCTGATGTCGGTGTCGGAGCGCACCGAAGCGAATCGCGCTTCGTTCTTCATCGCATCCTGGAATCGATAGTAGGCGAGCGCATCTTCGCCGGCGAGCATTCCAAAGTAGATGATAGCGACGACGATGACGATCTGAAGCAGGCAGCCGAGCCGGCTTGCGCCCTTTCTGCGCGATGTCGCGATCACCACTGCGACTGCGCTCCCTGGATCAGCTCGTTCACGATTCGCTCGATTGCCTGCTGTCGCCCTTTGGCTTCGCCGCGCTCTTCATACTGTCCGTCCTTCATCAGGCCTTTCTGCTGCCACAGGGTTTTACCCGTCACCTGATCGATCATCTCGACATCGACAGAGATCTGCAGCTGACGGCGCGCGCTTGTCTGATTCTTGTTGGTGGCGCTGAACCCGATGGGAATGTCAGCTTCGTAGCGTTGAATGGTGCCGCGAACAAGCGCGCTTGCCCTGGACTCCGCCGCCTCGCGCAAGCCGAGCCTGTCGCGCAGCCCTTTTCGAAGCTCCTGGGTGAGCTCCTGCTGCACTTCGGGAACGGACGTGAGATTCTCGAATGGAATCACGGCTACAGTACGGATGTGCGAAGGCAGGCCGCCCCCGGCAAAACCGTACGGCATGCACCCCGCTAGAGTGAGCAGGACGAGGCTAAGGACCCCAGATCGACGCATCGAACGCAGGAACCTCCTCATCCCGTGTGATCCCGAGCCACAGCTTCCGCCTGCCGGGAACCTCATATAGTAGACGCCCTCCATCATCCCTCGTCACCACCTCTACAAGCCGGCCGCCGCTGACACGCGCAAGCTGCATTATCCGCGCGCCCTTTATCGTAACCCGCCAGGTTGCGGGACGTCCGATATCAGCGTGAACCACGTCGCCTTCGACGGTTACTACGGTATCAGGGAGCGCAGGAATAGCAAGACGTCCGAGCGCAGCCCACATGAGCGGAGGCGGAGGAAGAAATTTCTCGATCTGCGCCTGATTTGTGGCTTTGATTGTATTTCCAATCAGAATCGCTCTGCCAAGCGCGATTCCGCCGTTCAGGAAGAGATCGACCCGCGCACTGTCAGGAGCAGATGCCCTGATCGCTCCTTCACCGCGCGCCATCAGACTGTTCTCTCCCTCGAAATCCCAGCGAAACACAATTCGCCGGTGCTTTCCAGGAAGCTCAATGGATGGAAGGGCGCGTTCCGGCGCAAGCGTTCCCTTGAGCGGTGCAGCGCGAGGTGCGCACCCGGTGACGGATGCGATAATTACCAACGCAAGTCGCAATCTCTTCACTGAACCGTTATCGACAGAATACGATCGCCTTGAACGATCGAATCGAGCGCCTGATAACCGCGAATGACTCGCCCGAAAACGGTGTAGTGTCCATCGAGATGCGGCTGCGGCGAATGCGTAATGAAGTACTGGCTTCCTCCGGTATCCGGGCCTGACAACGCCATGCCGAGTGCGCCTCTCTCGTAGCGGCGTGGATTCATCTCGTCGCGAATGGCGTAGCCAGGGCCTCCGTTGCCGTCGTCGCGCGGATCACCGTCCTGCGCCACGAAATTCGGCACCACGCGGTGGAATCCGGTTCCGCGATAGTATCCGGTGCGCGCGAGGTTCATGAAGTTCCACACCGTGATCGGCGCGTCGGCTCCGAACAGCTCGAGAACAATGTCGCCTCGAACCGTTTTGATTGTCGCGCGCTGTGTCTGTCCGCGAGTCGCAGGAATTACATAGGTTCGCACAAGGTTCTCATACCACGAAAGCGGACGTGGGTTTCCTGACGTGGATGGCCAGGAAGAAAAAATCGACGTGCTTTCCGCCTGGGCGCGCACCAGCGGATCATCGGACGCTTTGAGCGTTGCGATCTGCTGCCTGAGCGACGAAGAGAAAGCAGCGCTGTCACGCTTCCACGCCGATGCGAGATAGGAGATTGCGGCGATGCGCGCGTCATTGCCAGAATCGCTCAGCGATTTGTTGTAGGCGGCAAGAACCTGAGCTGCATCCGCAGCTGTAGCGTGTGATGAGAGAACGCCGATGGCGGTAGCACGCACATAAAAATCATCGTCGCGAAGTCCCGCGATCATCGCACTGTGAATCGCCGCAGGCAGCGCAGTAGTATCATTGCCTCCGAGCAAGCCATAGGCGGCAGCGCGCACACGGCCATCGGGATCCTTGAGCATCGCATTCGCTGCTTCAGCGGTGCGGGTCTTCACTGTATCCGCGCCGAATGCATTGAGTGTGGCAACCCTGTAATGCCAGTCAGCATGCTCTCGCCATTCACGCAATGCGGGAAGCATCGCACCTGCGTGCACTGCGGATGCAAGAAGACTGCTTCGATACATGAGCGACGTGTCTCGCTCCCACAGCGGTGTCCATGATGCGACACTGGAATCGATCAGAGTTCCGAGGGATTGCGCCGCAGCAATTCTGACGTTCGCGTCCGCATCGGATGTTGCGGCAGCGACGGCTTCGCGCCCCTTTGCCGCGTATGAGCCAAGAGATCGAACCGCATTGATACGCACATGCGGATGCGGATCCTTTGCCAGCTTGAGAAGAATTGGCAGGGCCTTGTCAGCGAGTGAATCGCCTGCAGCAGTCTTTGCGAGCGCGCGCGCGATTTCGGCGCGAGTTCGCTGAGCTCCGAGTGAACTGACTGCGTACGCTTCAGACGCGGGAATACTTCCCGGCACAGGCGTTGGTCCAGCAGCAATCGTCGTTGGAGCGCTGGAGGCAAACTGAGGTGAGTTCGCGAGCGCAATGAGATCACGAACACCCGCAGCCGCTCGGCTTCGCGCTATTGCGTACGAAGCTGCCCACTGCACTGACGGTCGCGCGGACAGCGCGAGATATGGTCTCAGCTCGCCGACAGGAACAGGACGAAGCTTGGACGCGGCGAATAGCAGTTGAATCGCCAGCGCATCATCGAACGATGGTTTCGACAGTGCACGCAAAATCGCTGAGCGTGCGGGAGCGCCGATCTCACCCAGCGCCCATGCGGCTTCTCGAGCTGTCCGAATAG
>DASROK010000286.1:0-2183 GCA_035646915.1 Gemmatimonadaceae bacterium | reverse complement strand
CCTCGCTCACCTCTGGTACCACAAGCATCATGTGCTTGGCGAGCCTGAGCCCATCATGAATGCGCGCCTCGCTCTTGCGCGCGCCTCGCAGATCGTTCTTCGAAATGCGCTTGGAATTCTGGGTATCAGTGCGCCAGAGCGCGTGTAGAGATTCAGAAAAACTCAATCAACCAGATCATCAATGACGGTACTTGTCGTCGGTTCAGTCGCGCTCGATTCAGTTGAGACACCGTTCGGAAAAGCAGAAGATGTGCTCGGAGGTTCGGCGACATTCTTCTCGTCCGCTGCAAGTCTCTTGACGCCCGTTCAGCTCGTGGGTGTTGTGGGGACGGATTATCCAGTTGAGAAGCTCGAGCCGCTCGCGGCGCGCGGCGTCGACCTGGCAGGTCTCGAGCGCGCCGACGGCCCCTCGTTCCGCTGGCGCGGACGGTACCGGCACGATCTCAATGCAGCAGAGACGCTGGAAACACATCTCGGAGTTTTTTCGCGCTTCAGCCCGAAGATTCCGGCGCAATTCAGGAATGCTCCATTCGTATTCCTGGGGAACATCGATCCGCGCCTGCAGCTCGACGTTCTCAATCAGGTAGAGAAGCCAAAGCTCGTTGCCTGCGACACGATGAACTTCTGGATTCAAAGCCGGCGACCTGATCTCATAGAGCTTCTCAAGCAGGTGGATCTCGTTACGCTGAACGATGGTGAGGCGCGGCAGCTGACCGAGAAAGTGAACCTCGTGCAGGCAGCAAAATGGATAATGGACTGCGGCCCGAAGCATGTCATCATCAAGAAGGGAGAGCACGGCGCGTTCATGTTCAACCGCGAAAGTATTTTCTTCGCGCCCGCGTTCCCGCTCGAGAATGTGTTCGATCCCACTGGGGCAGGCGACTCGTTCGCCGGCGGCTTCATTGGATATCTCGCGCGCACCGGTGACCTGAGTGAAGCGAACATGCGTCGTGCAGTGATGTTTGGATCCGCGATGGGAAGCTTCGCGGTGGAAAAATTCTCCACCGAGCGACTGATGACTCTTACGCGCGCTGAGATCGACACGCGAATCCATGACCTCAGGCAGCTAGTGACCTTCGAGGAGGAGCTGCCGGCGTGAGTGACGACGCGCTCCATTACCGGAGTGCGGGCGTAGATCTGCGCGCGTCCGACGACGCGAAGTCGCGCATTGCAAAGCTCGTTGCATCAACACGCACCGCCGGATCTGTGGGATCCTTCGGCGGATTCGGTGGAATGTTCCGCTTGCCCATGGGGATGCGGTCTCCTGTACTTGTCGCCAGCGCTGACGGAGTCGGAACCAAGATCAAGGTTGCGATAGAGAGCGGCCGCAACGACACAGTAGGGCACGATCTGGTCAATCACTGCGTCAATGACATTCTTGTTCAGGGTGCAATCCCGTTGTACTTCCTCGACTATGTCGCTTTCGGAAGACTCGAGCCGCAGGTTCTCGAGGCCGTAGTCGCGGGCGTGGCAGCGGGATGTCGCGAGAATGAATGCGCTCTGGTGGGCGGGGAAACCGCGGAAATGCCCGGGCTCTACACGCCGCCGGATTACGATCTTGCGGGCTTCATCACCGGATGCGTCGAGGAAGATTCGGTGCTCGGCGCCTCGCGCGTCACAGTCGGCGATGTGCTGATTGGATTGGAAAGCTCGGGGCTGCACACCAATGGCTATTCACTGGCCCGAAAGATCGTCGCCGAGAAGCTGAAGCTCAGCTGGGACGATCCATTTCCGGAGCTCGATGCGTCAGCGGGCGATGTGATGTTGTCGATCCATCGATCCTATCTTCGCGGTCTCAAACCGGTGCTTGGCAGGATTCACGCGATGGCTCACATCACAGGCGGTGGACTGCCGGGAAACTTGAATCGTGCGCTCCCTTCGAATGCAAACGCCGTGATCGACGGCGGGTCATGGGAAATTCCAGCAGTCTTTTCTGTTCTCGAGTCGGCTGGCAGAGTACCGCGCGACGAAATGTTCCGCGTGTTCAACATGGGTGTTGGAATGGTTGTCATCGCTCCTCGATCGCACGCTGATGAAATAGTCGGCAGCGCGCGCGTCGCCGGTGTCGTCGGCTGGGTAATGGGCGAAGTGCGGAGCGGCAACGGCGAGGTTGCGATTGGCTGATCGACGCGACGAGCTTCGCATGGATGAAGCGTTGTCCCTCGCGCGCAGAGGATGGGGGC
>DASROK010000285.1:0-4084 GCA_035646915.1 Gemmatimonadaceae bacterium | reverse complement strand
GACGTGGCGGGCGGGTCAACGGATAACGCGTACCGCGTTTCATTCAATTATTACGATCAGCAGGGCACTGCGATATTCAATCGCTTCAAGCGCGGAAGTGTTCGCGTCAACACTTCGTTCAATCGCGGCAAGCTGAATTTCGGTGAGAACATCGCGCTTGCCATCGACCGCCAGCGCGGCGGAATACCGAATGATCCCGGCACGTATTCCGAGGACAACATCATCGGAAAGAGCGTGCTGATGCAGCCTGTCATCCCAGTCCGTGATGTGAACGGGAACTTTGCAGGCGGAAAATGCTGCAGCCTCGGTAACCAGTTCAACCCGGTGCACATCGCGGATGCGACGAAGAACGACATCACCAAGAACAACCGCGTTTTCGGAAACATGTTCGCGGGACTGGACCTCACTGACGCGATCAGCTTCAAGAGCCGGCTTGGATTCAGCCTGGCTGAAAACGCGTTCAATGGCTTTGGGACTCCGTTCCCCGAACAGGCGGAGGCGACTTTCACCAACAGCATCAACGAGAACAGCAATACCTCGACGGACTGGGGCTGGAGCAACACGCTCACATGGGTGAAGGCGATGAACCAGCATCGCTTCAATGTCCTGCTCGGCCAGGAAGCCGGTGCGACGAACAATCGGTTCATCACCGCATCGATGTCCAATCTTCTGAATACCGACATCAGCTCGCGGTACATCCAGGATCCACTTGGTGACGCGGCCACAAAGAACGTGTTCTCGAGCGGCGGCAAGAGCGCACTCGCATCATTCTTCGGCAAGGCAGACTACAACTACGCCGACAAGTATGTCGCGAGCTTTACGGTCCGTCGCGATGGATCATCGAGACTCGCACCGGGTCACCAGTGGGGAACATTCCCGGCAGCCGGACTTGGCTGGAGAATCTCGAATGAAGGCTTCCTCGCGAACAACAACATCTTCAACGACGTGATGCTGCGATTCGGCTGGGGCGTCACAGGCAACCAGCTCATTCCTCCCGGACGAATTCTTTCAGTGTTCGGTGGCGATCGCGGCGACACCTACTACGATGTGACCGGATCGAACACCGGAATCGTCGCCGGTTATCGCCAGGCGTCGCTTGGAAATCCGGATCTCAAGTGGGAAGAGAACAGGTCGACCAACATCGGTACCGACATGGTACTCTTCGGCGGCAGAATCGATCTCGTGGTCGACGTGTATCGCCGCGCAACGAACAATCTTCTCTTCAACCCGCAGACTCCGGCCACCGCCGGTGTTGCAGCCGCGCCGATCGTGAACGTCGGAAAGATGAGAAATACAGGAATCGATTTCTCCATCGGACATAGAGCGAGGGCATGGAACGCAACGTTGAATGGAAGCCACTACAAGAACACGATCGTTTCGATCAACGGCGTGCAGGATTTCTTCTACGGCCCGATCGCCACAAGGTACGGCAATCAGGTCATCAACAAAGTCGGCCATCCGATCGGCGCATTCTACGGCTGGATCGCTGATGGCTTCTTCAGTGATGATGCCGATGTATCGGCTCACGCAACGCAGGACGGAGCTGCGCCCGGCCGAATCAAGTTCAGAGACGTGAACGGTGATGGAAAGGTCGACCTGAACGACCGCACAATCATCGGCAGCCCGCATCCTGATTTCACAGCCGGACTCGACCTCGGCGCGCGTCGCGGAAACTGGGACGTTGCGACGACGTTCTTCAGCTCGATCGGAAACGACATCTTCGACGTGCAGAAGGAGTTCTACGTCTTCCGGAATTTCCAGACGAACGTGAGAAAGGACCTGCTCGCAAATTCATGGACACCGGATCACAAGAACGCGAAGTATCCGCGTCTCGATCAGAACGACATCTACAGTCACGCGATCTCGAGCTTCTATGTCGAAGACGGCTCGTACGTGAGACTGAGAAACCTGCAGATCGGCTACACGATTCCGCAGTCGATGACACGATATCTCCCCGCCAACTCGAGAGTGTACGTACAGGGTGAAAACCTGTTCACAATCACGGGTTACGACGGACTCGATCCAGTTCTGCCAGCAGCTAACGTCAACGGCGCAGCCGGCGACATTCGCGATCAGTACATGGGAGTAGATCGCGGATCGTATCCAGCGAGCCGAACGTTCAGCATCGGCTTCTCCACCTCGTTCTAGCCAGGGAAATCAGAGATGAAAATCCTATCGAATCATCCAATACGGATTGGAACGACGGTCCTGGCACTCGCGTTTGGAGTCTGGGGTTGCGATCAGTTCCTGACCGATGCCGCCACGCCGCAAGGCACTCTCGATGAAGGCACCCTCGCTACAAAGGACGGTGTCGAGGGATCGCTGATCGGTGCGTATCGCGCACTCGACTGCACGTCATCTGTTGGTGCATGGGGATGCGCCGCGAGCAACTGGGTCTGGGGCAGCGTTGCTGCCGACGACTCATACAAAGGCTCGGACGGCGGAGACCAGCCACCGATCAACGACATCGAGGGCTATCACTGGGGAACCGGTGACGCCGAGAGCTATCTCGACCAGAAGTGGGCGATTACTTACGAGGGAGTTGTAAGAGCAAACGCAACAATTCGGCTTCTAAAGAAGGTTCAGGAAGCGAATCCGGGAGCGTTGTCCGCAGCGGATGCTGCAGGCATCGAAGGAGAAGCGCTCTTTTTGAGAGCGCACTATCACTTCGAAGCGTACAAGATGTGGGGCAACATTCCCTACTATCGCGAAGACGATACTGATTTCCGAAAGGCAAACCTCGCGGCTGCGGACGTTCCAGCGGAAATCATCAAGGATCTCGACGCCGCGATCGCCAAGCTTCCTGCGACGCCGCGTAACAGTCAAAAGGGCCGCGCCACATCCTGGACGGCGAAAGCCTACAAGGGACGCGTTCTGGTTTACTCAGGGCAGTATGCAGCAGCAGTAACGCTGCTGAAGGAAGTCAGAAACAGCGGTGTCTATGCTCTAGAGCCAAGCTTCGATCGTGTATGGACCGGGTTCGCAGCATTCGCGAATGGCCCTGAGACGATCTTCGCATACCAGGCATCGGCGAACGATGGTGAGCCCAACGGCAACAACTCGAATTTCGGCGAGCGCCTGAACTTCCCGTATTCGGGAAGCCACTTCGGATGCTGCGGATTCAATCAGCCCTCGCAGAATCTCGTGAACTTCTACAGGGTCGACGGCAACGGACTTCCGATTGCGCTGTCGAGCCCGGCGACGTGGAATGCGTCGAATGCAAACTTCTCGTCCGACGACCAGTCACCAGTCGATCCTCGACTTGACTGGACTGCCGGCCGCAATGGCGTTCCCTACAAGGACTGGGGCCTGTACAGTGCGGAAGGCGGCTGGGTACGAGACATCCCAAATGGCGGTCCGTACAGCCCTAAGAAGAATGCGCACGAGCAGGCGAGCGGCGCTGAGAGCAGCGTGGGCTGGCAGAACACTCAGCTGAACTCGGTCAACATTCACTTGTTCAGATATGCGGACATGCTGCTGCTTCTCGCCGAAGCAGAAGCCGAGACGGGCGACCTTAGTGATTCGCGCGCAATCGTGAATCAGATCAGAGCGCGCGCTGGCGTCATGGTGCAGGGCTGCGGAAAGGGATCGGATGCCAAGACGCAGTCCGATCTCGTTGCGAAGTACCCGCAGTGCGGCTCGGACAGTCGGCTGGCAGTGCCTCTCGGTGATCCGTCGGTAACCTGGGCAAACTACAAGATCGGGCAATACGCGTCGTTCCCGAGCCAGCAGTTCGCGCGCGATGCAATTCGTGCTGAGCGCAGACTCGAGCTGGCGATGGAAGGTCAGCGGTTCTTTGATCTTCGCCGCTGGGGAGTCGCCGATCAGGTCCTCAATGCTTACATCAATGGCGTTGGAGGAGGAGCAGAGAAGGACCGCCGGCTTTACAAGAGAGGGGCAGAAGCGTTTGCTGCCCGGCATCGCTGGTACCCGATTCCGGCGATTCAGATCGAGCTCTCCAGAGTTGCTGGAGAAGATCGACTGAAGCAGAATCCGGGCTGGTAAGAAAACATCCAGAAAGACAGAAGCGGCGCCGACAAGTTGTCGGCGCCGCTTTTGTTTCTATTGCCGGGCTTTATGGTTT
>DASROK010000284.1:0-7061 GCA_035646915.1 Gemmatimonadaceae bacterium | reverse complement strand
TGCTCGGGCATCCCCATCTCGACTGGGATCTGGCGACAGCCGCCCGTCCGCAGCAGATAAGGAATCTGTTCACGCGCACGGTTCCGGTGGGAATTGCATTCGGAACAATCGGCGTTCTGGATGATGCCGGAGTGATGCACGAAGTGACCACGTTTCGCCGCGATGTACGAACTGATGGCCGTCATGCCGAAGTTGAATTCGGAGCGACGCTCGATGAAGACCTCGCGCGTCGCGATTACACGATCAACGCGATTGCGTATTCCCCCGCGAAAAAAGTTCTTGCTGATCCATACTTCGGCGAGCGTGATCTCGAGAGAAAAGTTCTTCGCGCAGTCGGCGATCCGCAGGAGAGAATGCGTGAGGATCGGCTGAGAGCGCTCCGCGGATTGCGGTTTGCTGCACGATTCGATTTCGACATCGAGCCCGGGACATGGTCCGCGATAACTGCCAGCGCGCCGCATCTTGGCCGGCTTTCAGCAGAGCGCGTAAAGCAGGAGCTCGAGAAGACCATGGATCAGGTCGAGCGCCCGAGCCGCGCCTTCGGGATGTGGAAGTCGAGCGGCGCATTTGCGACTCTCATCCCCGAGCTCGCAAATCTTTCTGAGCTTGATTTCGCTGTTCTCGATAAACTGTGCCGGCCGGCAAGCGAAGCGCGGCCTGCACGGCGCGTGATGAGAGTGATTGGCCTGTTCGCGTCAGTGCCGCATGGCAGTGTACCCGGCGTTCTCAAGGGCTTGAGATTCTCCAACGCTGACACCGCCTGGATAAGCTCGATTGTCGCGCAATGGCAGGCTCTCAAGGGGGAGATGCAATCGCTCGCGGAAGCTGAGCCATCCGATGCAATGCTCAGAAGATGGGCAGCCACTGCTGGTCGCACGCGTCTTGCCTCGGTTCTCCGCCTGGCGAGCGCGAGATGGGCGGCCGAGCGTGACGCGGGCTTGAATGCGCCGGATGCAAAGCGTGTGAGGTCGGTGTATCGCCGGGCCGTTCGCATCGCGTATCGCGATCCAATCGAGGTCGGGGATCTTGCAATCAATGGCCGCGACCTCGAGAAACTGGGGATTACCGGCCCGGCCGTTGGGAGGACGTTACGCTTGCTGCTGGAAACGGTTATTAATGACCCCGCTGCCAATTCGCACGGAGATCTCAGGGAACGTGCAGTGAACCTCAAGCAACAACACTGATGCTTTTTCGCGGCAGAAATCCTGACGCAACAGTCTGGAGACGTTTTCGCTCAGGCGTTGACGGCTTCACTTTCGAAAAAAACGGCGAGCTCTTCGAGGCATACATCGGAGCAAATGCCGAGCGTGTGGTGGATTTGTTTTATGTGTTGAGTGAGCAGCTTCCGCCGGCAATCGACATTGTCATCGAGGATCTGCGGTCGGAAACTGCGTGGAAGGCTGAAACGGTGGCATTGCCTGATGTTCGCGATGCCATTGCGCGGCTGAAGGTTCCACTTGCGACGTATGGCGGAGTTGAGTTCACGCTCTACACTCCCGACGATCAGCTCACTCTCACGTCGCAGCTCGAGCTCTACATCTATTCCCGCACTGACAAGTGGCTGTATCTGCTGCAGGGCAAGGGACTGGAGGAGCGTGCAGCTCTTGCTGATCGATCGTGGCGCTCGCAGGGCTGGGATCGCGCACCGGCGCCTACACTTTCGGCGGCAATTGCCGCTGCGGCTGAGCGGCTCTCGCTGACTCACGCGTGAACCGGCTTGCGGTCGCATATACGCTCGTCGCGGCCGCTGCCAACATTGTCGGCGCGGCCGCGGTCGCATGGCGCTCCAGGTGGAGCGTACCCGCGCTGGAGAAGCTCATTGCCTTGTCGGCGGGATTCATGGTGTCGGTCGCAATTCTCGACCTCGCGCCCGAGGCAATAGTGCAGCATGGCGCAGGCGCGGCGCCCCTCATCCTCGTTGGATTCCTGCTTGTGCATCTCACGCAGCACACACTCGTTCCGCATTTCCATTTTGGCGAGGAAGTGCATGAAGTGACGAGAGCTGTGAGCATGTCGGCGCTTGCCGGTCTCCTGCTTCACACTTTTGTCGACGGTGTTGCGATCGCGAGTGGATTCGAGGTTCGCGCAACTCTCGGATTTCTCGTTTTCACCGCCATTCTTCTGCACAAGCTTCCGGAGGGACTTGCGATCTCGAGCATCTTTCTCGCTTCGGGATCATCTCGCCGCCGTGCAATGCTCGCGGGTACGTCACTTGGAATTGCGACAATTGTCGGGGGCGTGATGACGAGCCTCATCGCGCCTTTGCGCAATTACGGTCTGGCCTTCGCTGCCGGCGTTTCGCTCTATGTCGGCGCGTCGAACCTTGTCCCGGAATTCCAGTCAAAACGAGACTGGAAGCTTCAGGGCAGCTTCTTCCTCGGCTGTCTTCTGTATTTCGTGGCTCGGATTCTGATAGGACTCTACCTGTAACGGCTTATTTCACGGTGATTGTTTAAGGATCTTGTGAGACAATGAGAACTACGGGTTTTGCAGGAAGACGAAGAAGATGTGGTAAGGTTGGGAAGAACTACGTTTCTCTGTTTTTTAGAAACCCAGAAAAAGGGTTCTGGTTACTTCCTCGTCTTTCCAAGTCTTCCTCGTCTTCCTGCAAAACGCGTAGTTGAGGGCTGAAAAACCCGAAGATGCCGAAAGCATTTAGAAAACCGACGCAATCCAAAGAGCCGTCTCTCTTTACGCCGCCAAAATCAGCGCAGCCTCTCGCTGCCCGAATGCGGCCGCGAACGCTCGATGAAGTGGTTGGCCAGCAGCATCTGCTTGGACCGGGAAGACCATTGAGGGACGCAATCGAAAAGGGGGCAATCAGCTCGATGGTATTCTGGGGACCACCGGGGTCAGGCAAGACGACAATCGGCCGGCTCATCGCTCATTACACCGAGCGCGAATTCGTCCCGTTCTCAGCAGTCACTGAAGGTGTTCCGAGAATCAGGGAGATCATTGCCGCGGCGGAGGAAAGACTCGAGCTTGGCCGGCAGACCATTCTTTTCGTCGACGAGATTCATCGATTCAACAAGGCGCAGCAGGATGCGTTTCTGCCTCACGTTGAAAGCGGAACAATCACGCTGATCGGCGCAACG
The DNA here is from genome assembly GCA_035646915.1 of Gemmatimonadaceae bacterium. Classification (GTDB taxonomy): domain Bacteria; phylum Gemmatimonadota; class Gemmatimonadetes; order Gemmatimonadales; family Gemmatimonadaceae; genus UBA4720. The sequence goes on along the minus strand of DASROK010000284.1, from coordinate 3,966 downwards.
ACGGAGAATCCATCGTTCGAGATGAACAGCGCGCTCCTTTCGAGAATGCGCGTGTTCGTCCTCGAGCCGATTTCACCGGATGATCTTCGCGAGCTCGTCAATCGTGCACTGAATGACAAAAGTCATGGACTTGGGACACTCGAGCTTACCATCGATAATGACGCGATCGACCTGATTGTCGTAGAAGCCGATGGTGATGCGCGACGCGCGCTTTCAGTTCTCGAAGCAGCGTCCGTGCACGCGGGGAAAGGCGGCAACATCACGAAGGAGATCGCGCGCGACGCAATGCAGAAGCGCTTCGCTCATCACGACAACAGCGGTGAGACGCACTTCAACATGTTGTCGGCACTGCATAAGTCATTGAGGGGAAGCGATCCCAATGGCGCTCTGTACTGGGCGGCCCGAATGATTCAGGGCGGGGAAGATCCCATGACGATCTTTCGTCGCTCGATTGCAATGGCGGCGGAGGACATTGGTCTCTCCGATCCAAATGCGTTGCAGATTGCAGTCGCGGCTCGCGATGCGTACCACATGCTCGGCCCGCCCGAGGGTTATCTGCCGCTGAGCGAAATGCTCATCTATCTCGCGACAGCTCCGAAATCGAATTCATCATATCGCGCGCTCAATGCAGCGATGGAGGCTGCGCGCGAGACTCCTGCCGAGCCCGTTCCCATGCACATCAGGAACGCTCCGACGCGTCTGATGAAGGAACTGGGGTACCACGAAGGGTATCAGTACGCGCATGACGCGCCCGAGGCATACATCCCGCAAGAGTATCTGCCAGACAAGCTTCGTGGCACGGTTTTCTATGAGCCAGGGCCTTTTGGATTCGAGAAGGAAATAGCAAAGAGGATCGCCTGGTGGAAAGAATTAAAAGAGAGACGCCTCGACGATGACACATCCTGACAAAAGAAGTCAGAAGTCGATAGAAGCACAGTCTTTAGTCGCAAGTCGACAACACGTCGTTGACTTGAGACTATCGACTATGCTTCTAATAACTTCTGACTTCTTTTGTCAGGAATCGGCGTAACCAAACAGGAGCGATTAATGAAGAAATTGATTTTGGCGGTGGCAGCGACAGCCTTGACAGCTTGCGCCAGCTTAGGGCTCGGAGGATTCAAGGAGCCGCTCGTGCATTTCAACGATGCGAAGATCCGCGGACTCGGATTGAGCGGCGGATCAGTCGACGTAGTGCTGAGCGTCTACAATCCAAACGGATTCGATCTCAACGCGACTCGGCTGACATACAAGCTTTTTGTCGAGAACAATCAGCTTGGAACCGGGGCGCTGAACAATGCGTTCAGGGTGAGTGACAACGACTCGACCTACGTCACCATTCCAGTCGACTTCACGTATGCGGGACTCGGTGCCGCAGGACGGGAGCTTCTCACAAAGGGCACTGTGAATTATCGTGTGACAGGAGATTTCACCGTTTCGACGCCGCTCGGGAATTTCACGAGGCCGTACGACCAGACGGGAAGATTCTCCAGCTTCGGCGGCACTTCACAAAGCAGGTAGCAAACGTCCAGGGAACTGATCGAGCTCACTGCCCCGGTCGAGAGAGCGTTTCTCGTCGGGGCGCAGCTCAAACGACCGGTCGCCGGTCACGGGTCGCCAGACGCCAGTCGCGGGTCGCCAGACGTCGGTCTCCGGCGACAGGGGTCCGATGACTGGCGACCGGTGTCCGACGACCGTCGTCTGACGATGTCCGAGCACCTGGAAGAGCTCGCCGAGCTTGTCGATACTGCGGGCGGAATTGTCGTCGGCCAGCTCACCCAGCAAATCGATCGCCCGAACCCTGCCACCTACCTCGGCAAAGGAAAGATCGAAGAGCTCTCCGAAAAAATTCGCGAAACCGAAGCGACACTGATCGTCTTCGACGATGAGCTGACGCCGGCGCAGGGCAAGAACATCGAGGATGCGACAGGAAAGCGGGTGATGGACCGCGCCGAGCTTATCCTCGACATTTTCGCGACGCGCGCGCGGTCGTCGGAAGCGAAAATGCAGGTCGAGCTCGCACAGCTCGAGTACATGCTCCCGCGACTCATGAGGATGTGGACTCACCTCGAGAAATTCCGCGGAGGAATCGGAATGCGCGGGCCTGGTGAGACTCAGCTCGAGACGGACCGCCGTCTCATCAACCATCGCATCAGGCTGTTGAAGCAGCGCCTCGGCGATGTTCAGAAATCGCGCGAGATTCGCCGCACCGCGAGGAAGGGACAGTTCCGTGCGTCACTCGTGGGATACACGAATGCAGGAAAGTCGTCGATTCTCAAGGCGCTGTCGGGTGCAGAGTCGGTTTTCGTTGAAGACAGACTGTTCGCAACGCTCGATCCTCTCACGCGTGACATTCATCTTGCGGAGAACACGAGCGTGCTGCTCACCGACACCGTCGGTTTCATTCGCAAGCTGCCGCACGATCTCGTCGCATCATTCCGCGCGACTCTCGAGGAGGTAGTCGAAGCGGATCTCCTGCTTCACGTGATCGACGCAAGCCATCCGTCATGGGAAGAGCAGAGGACCGTTGTGAACCAGGTTCTTGCTGAGATCGGCGCGAGCCAGACTCCCGTTCTGTACGTTTTTAACAAAATCGATCGAATCCCGCACGATCAGCTCATCGCGCTCGAGCATCGGATCACCAACCTCGTTCCCGGGTCAGTCTTCGTCTCAGCAGTAACGGAAGACGGATTCGAGGCTCTAAAGCGGGCGCTTCTCGCACATGCCCGAAAACGCAAACCTCTCGCCGAGATCAGGCTTCCGCTCCATGATGGCAAGCTCCTCGCAGAGATACATCGCGAGGCAGAGGTCCTGGAGCAGCGTCATGAAGGTGACGAGCTGGTTCTGACAGCGCGTCTCGAGGATGCGCTTGCGGGAAAATTGCGAAGGGCAGGGGCAGGCGTTTCACATCGCGATTGATACGATTTGGTAACTTCGTTGTTAAAGGGCTGTATGTAATGGCGCGCATACACATGCGCCCGTATTATCCGACTTCGAATTCATTTGATTCCAACGTTTGCGAACACTACTCTGGCTCAGTGAGGCGTTCGGGCTTGCCCTGACGCTCGTACTTCTCGTCACCCCTCTCGTGATAAAGAGCGCGGGGGCGTTGAAGCTGTACGATTCGCCGGACGGTGATCGCAGGATGCACGATCTCCCAGTACCCCGGCTTGGTGGAGTCGCGGTTTATCTCGCGGCCGCGGCGGTTTCACTGGTTCTGTTCGCACGGACACAGCCGCGCTTTACTACTCCGGGCCCGGAAGGGATCGCTGAGATCCGCTTTCTTGCGGGCGCCTTCATTGGATCTGGTTTTCTCTTTGTCGTCGGACTTGTCGACGACATTCGCGGGCTTTCGCCAAGTCTCAAGCTCATCGCGCAGCTGATCGCAGCATCAGTCGCGGTTTATTTCGCACCTCCGGTTTCGTCGATCGCGCTGGGCTACGGCCCGGGAATCACACTTGGATGGGTAATGATTCCGCTTGCCATTCTCTGGATGGTTGGCGTGACCAACGTATTCAACTTCATCGATGGGCTGAACGGACTTGCCGGGGGAATAGCGGTAGTTGGATGCGCCACGATCGTTGCGGCGAGCCTCGCACTCGGCAATCTCGTCGTGCTTCTGCCCGCAGTCGCGCTGATCGGCGCTCTGCTCGGATTTCTCCAGCACAACTATCCAAAGGCGAGAATCTTCCTTGGGGATTCTGGCAGTCTCAGCATCGGCTTCCTGCTCGCGGCGTTCTCACTCTACTCATCGGTCAATTCCTTCGGCGCTGTGCTGATCATCATTCCGCTCGTCGCCGTTGCAGTGCCGCTGATGGACGGAACACTTGCGATTCTTCGCCGCTGGCTCCGGCATGTTCCCGTTTCAGGCGCGGACGCCCGGCACATTCATCACCGTCTGCTCGCGCTTGGTATTTCGCAGCAGCGAGCAGCCGTATTGCTGTGGGCACTCGCGGCGATCATTGCCGC
>DASROK010000283.1:0-5249 GCA_035646915.1 Gemmatimonadaceae bacterium | reverse complement strand
CACCGAGATCTCCGAGGAAAAGCGGAAAAAGATATTTGTTAGACTACGGACCGCGGTCGCGTCGTTTAAAAAAAAGTTTTGCGTCTTTCCTCGGAGATCTCGGTGTGACCTCGGCGTCCTCGGCGTGAGGCTTTCCCGCTGTTTAACTCAACGTCTAAGATCAACCCATTTCGCAATTGGCCCCACTGTAGCAAGCGCAATAAATGCCGGCGCCGCGTTGAAAGCAGTAGGGAGCGGCCAGCCGCGATCCGACGCGAAACGAATCAGCGTCTCCATCACCGCAATCAGGGCAGCAATCACTATCTGCTGATTACGACCACGAACAATCGTGCGCGGATCAGTGATCATGAAAAAGATGAAGAGCTGATACATGGGGCCGGTTATCGGGGCGACTTCAGGCAAGACCGGCATGCCAAACGCCAGAGCGCGAGCAGCGTTCAGCACAAGAAAACTGATCACGTATGTCAGCGTGATGTGAAGAACGCCAACGCGTGCGACGATGATCAGGCCGAAGATCCAGATCACCAGGTTCGTTGTTACATCGTTTCCGAACTGGTGACTCAACACCGATACGCGATCTGGCGCAGCAAGCAGAAGCGCACTGACTGCGAAGTTCGTCGGATTCCACAGGTGGTTGTCGCGATAGCGAAGCACGTACTTCGACGAGATCGCCAGCACTGCCCCGACAGCGAATGGCCAGAGCGCGGCACCCTGCGGCTTCAGGAGGAGTGTCAGGCTGATGCCGCTGATGTACGCGCTCAGCAGATTCACTACTCTGCCTCGATCGAACCAGGACAGAACGGCTTCAGTTGCGACGCATACGCCGAGTGCGACAACCAGGCGGTCGTAACCGCCGAACATGTGGTAGCGAAGCTGCGCAGCGAGAAGTACAAGGGTTATGAGAAACGCAATGAGATAGCGCGGGTCTATTTTCGCTGTTCGCTGCCACAGTCGAACGAGAGGATTCTGCACCGCTCTATCGCTGCTGATCGCGTCAGTCATCGCATCGCTCATCGGCGAGGCTCGGTGACGGTGATGAACCCGTCAATCGCCGGACGGGGAAGTATCTGTCTCAACCCTGAGGGCCAGTAGATGGTGAGACGGTCGACCCACTCCCGCGTTCCGAGTCCGAAATGAAGACGGCGATCGTTCTGGCTCGCGAATCCCGATCCACCATCGACGACACGCCGCTGCGTGAGGTCTCCCGATTCGAGCACGACCTCAGCTCCGATAGCGCTTCGATTGCTGTGCGTCGCAACCAGCTTCACACCAATCCAGTGATTGGCGCTGTCAGGGTAATCGCGATACAAGACCGGAGGCTGATTCTGATTGGCGACAATCACGTCCAGCGCACCGCGATTCGACAGATCGGCAAGCGCGACTGCACGGCCGTCATACTCGTCGACCGCTCCGACTTTCTTCGCTACATCTATCCAGCCCGCGACACCGCGATTCATGTAGACGCGCGAAGGCTCATAACCTGACAGGCTCGAGTTCCCAAATGCGGGCCAGTTCGTGGCATCCTCGAACACGCGACCGTTGGCTCCTGCGATCTTGGACATCGAATACCAGTAGTTCTTCTGGCGGTCGGCGGAGATGAAGCCATTCGCTACGAAGAGTTCGTTTGCGCCGTCATTATCGAGATCACCGAATTGCGCGCCCCAGGCCCAACCTGCATCGGCGATCTCGCCTTCAGCGATGTTGCGGAACCGTTTCGATTCCGCCATCTCGTTCAAGCGCAGGTTGTTGTTCTGAAAGAGATATCCGCGCTCGGAGATATTCGTGACGAAAGCGTCGATGCGCCCGCGATTGAAGGCATCGCCCAGTGAGACCGACATTCCACTTTTCGATTCGCTCTCGAGCCCGGCGGTGGTCAATACAAAACGCCGCCCATTGTCATTCAGGTACAGCTCTTCAGGACCGTAGTCGTTCGCGACATAGATGTCAGGCCAGTGATCCCCGTTGAAGTCTGCTGATGCCGCGGCAAGAGTCCAGCGTGTAGTTCCAACTCCCATCTTGTCGGTTACGTCCTCGAATCTTCCGCCTCCAGTGTTGTGGAAGAGAAGATTCTTCCCGCCATTGGTCGCGAACTCGAAGCTGTTGTGCATGATCTTCGTAGTCGCGAGATGCCACAGGTCGATGTCGCGGAAATACGCAGTGACATATAGATCGAGCAGACCATCGCGATCATAGTCGAGCCAGATTGCGCTGTTGCTGTTCACCCAGCGGCGCAGGCCGGCACGCGCAGTAACATCCTCGAAGCGGTGGCCATCGATATTGCGATACAGCGCGAGATAGCCGTAGCGGTATACGAGCAGGTCTTCGCGGTTGTCGTTGTCGAAATCGCCCCACACTCCGCCCATCGATACGCCTTCACCGGGACGATTCAGATCCGCGAGGCCTGCAGAGGAGGCAACGTCCTCGAATGATCCGTTGCCGCGATTTCGGTACAGCGCGTTGTGCTCGCCGAAACGGCTGCTGGTGAAATAGAGATCTGGCCAGCCGTCGTTGTCGAAGTCGGCGACTGAGACGGATGCGCCGACTGCGGCGATGTGCGGCTCGACGTTCGCGATCTTTGGATCGAATTCCGGCCGCCGGTGGATGAAATGAATCCCCGCTGCATTCGTCTCGTCCCGGAGTGTAAACCCGGGCTGTGATGCATTTGCTGCTGTCGAGCCCGGCCCGCGATCCATGCGCATCGCAAGGAGGAGAGCGGCCAGGAATGGGACCGCCATGATCGCCCGCCTCATTGCGGGACTCGGCCTATTCAGCACCGGAAGAGTATAGCGTCAATGCTAACGGACAGCTAACTACGGAGATACTTGTGAGACTGTGAGATTATGAGAAAACTACAGAAATCCGTGTGCCAGGGGTTTCAGTAGTTTTCTCATAATCTCACAGCCTCACAAGAATTCCTGTAGTTCTTCAGATTTCAGCGAGGATGAACCGTGCTCTACAGGACAGTGCTGATTGCATTGATGTCATGCGCGCCGGCGACGACGCGAACAACCGCGCCATCGCCGCCATCAGGCACAACTACCGATCAATGGATTCTCACCTGGAGCGATGAATTCGAAGGCGCAGCCGGTGCATCGTTCGACGCAACAAAGTGGGTTGCGGAAACCGGCGGTGAAGGGTGGGGCAACAAGGAACGCGAGTACTATACTGCTCGCACTGAAAATGTTTCTCTCGATGGAAGCGGGCATCTTGTCATCACCGCTCTCGAGGAACCGGCGAATACAGATCGCCACTGCTGGTATGGAACGTGTCGCTACACGTCGGCGCGTCTCAAGACCGCGGGAAAATTCGCCCAGGCTTATGGACGATTCGAGGCGCGAATAAAAATTCCCCGCGGACAGGGAATCTGGCCCGCATTCTGGATGCTCGGCGACAACATCGACGCGGTTGGATGGCCGAAGTCGGGCGAGATCGACATCATGGAAAACATTGGCCGCGAGCCAGGCTCGGTTCACGGCACCATGCACGGACCGGGCTACTCGGGCGCAAATGGAATCGGCGCGGCTTTCACTTCACCCATTCCATTCGCGGATGATTTCCATGTCTACGCAGTCGAGTGGATTCCCGGTGAGATACGGTGGCTCGTCGACGAGAAAGAGTACAAGCGAATCACGCCGTCGAATCTTCCATCGGGCGCAGCGTGGGTGTTCGATCATCCATTCTTCATGCTGCTCAATGTCGCGGTCGGAGGAGAATGGCCGGGCGAGCCGGACGCTTCGCTGGTGATGCCGCAGAAGATGCTCGTCGACTACGTGCGCGCGTACAAGATGTAGGAGTAGGATTTCCGCCTACAGGCGGTAAGAGATTTCCTGACTGCGTAATCCCATGGTGAGGCCGAACGTAACCTCAGCATGGCCCGCCCAAACCACGCGGCATCGAAAGCTCATGAGTGGCAGCACCGGCTGCTGTACTGCGTGGCCGGGCTGTTCGCGTTCGAGACACTGTCGGGTCTCGCTGTGTATCTGCTGCCGTTCAGCGTGCCAAACCAGTGGATGGTCCTGTTTCACACCCTGGCTGGTGTTGCCTTCGTCCTTCCGTTCGCATGGTATCAGGTGCGACACTGGAAGCTGTATCGGAGCATACGCGTGTCGCACGTTGTTCTCACGGGCTATTTCGCGATGGCCGCGACAGTCGTTCTCATCGTTTCGGGAATTGTCCTTACCCTCGAGGCGATTATCGGAACGCGTATCAGCCGAGGGTGGGACCTGGCGCATGTTGTTGCGACATTCGGACTGATCGCATCCGTTCTTCCTCACGTTGTCGCTCTCATCATTCGCGCTGCGCGAGCGAAGACGACTGTAATCGGTGGCGCTCTCTACGAAGGATCGCGCCGCTTTCAGCGTGCCACCGCGATCGGCACCGCAGCTTTGTTCATTCCGGTGGCAGTGGCGTCTGTCGCATACCGGCCCGTCAAACTCGATAACACGCTTCCCAAGGATTACAGCTACATCTACGGTCGTTCACGACCGTTTGCGCCGAGCCTTGCCCGCACCGCAAGCGGGACTGCGTACGATGCCCGCTCTCTCTCAGGCTCGGAGTCGTGCGGTGCATCCGGGTGTCACAAGCAGATATTCGACGAATGGTCGGTGAGCGCGCATCGCTATTCCGCCATGGATCCTGCGTTTCAAAAAGTTCAGGAAGTCATGGCTGAGCAGAACGGGCCGGAGTCAACGCGGTACTGCGGTGGATGCCATGATCCTGTCTCTCTTTTTTCCGGAACGAAAAACATTTTCGTGAAGGACCTCACCGGCAAGGCCGGCTACAAAGAGGGAGTGTCGTGCATCTCGTGTCATGCAATCCGGAAGACCGATGAGAAGGGCAATGCTGCATATGTAATGTCGCAGCCGGAGCGCTACATCTACGAGCTCAGCGGCGGCACTGTTCCGCGCGCGATGAGCGACTTCCTGATTCGGGCATATCCGCAGCAGCACGTCGAGTCCCTTCAGCACAAGCTGTACAAGAGCCCCGAATTCTGCGCTGCGTGTCACAAGCAGTTCATCGACAAGGAGATCAATCACGTTGGATGGGTGCAGCTGCAGAACCAGTATGACAACTGGCGCAAGAGCCGCTGGAATCACGGTAAGGATCCTCGCAAGACAATCGAATGCCGCGAATGCCACATGCCACTTCAGGAATCAGCTGACGCGGGGAGTGGTGATGATCTGGATTACAACAGAACACCAGACGATGGCAGACACCGCAGCCATCGATTCCTTGGCGCAAATCAGTTC
>DASROK010000282.1:0-8338 GCA_035646915.1 Gemmatimonadaceae bacterium | reverse complement strand
GCCTTCACGTTAGGATCGGAGGTGATGATGCGGAGTGCATTCACCACCTTCTCAGGATTCGACGATCCACCGATATCGAGGAAGTTCGCGGGCTCGCCGCCGTAATACTTCACGAGGTCCATCGTTGCCATCGCGAGGCCTGCACCATTCACCACGCATCCGACGTTTCCATCGAGCTTGATGAACGTGAGATTAGCCTTGCGCGCATCCACCTCGCTCGGCGCCTCGGATGACTCGTCACGCAGCGCGGCGATGTCTGTCAGCCGGTCGAGCTCGTTGTCATCGACAACCATCTTGGCATCGAGCGCAACGACCTCACCTTGAGGAGTAGTCACGAGCGGATTGATCTCCGCGAGCGATGCACCGCTCTTCATGAATGCCTGGTAAAGCTGCTGCATGATCTTCGCCGCGGCGCGCGCTTTCTTCACATCGTCATAGAGGAAAAAGCCCATCTCCATCGCCTCGTACGGCTGCAACCCGTAACGCGGATCAACTGCATGGCGCATGATCTTGTCAGGCGTCTTGGCAGCGACTTCCTCGATGTCGATTCCACCTGCGGGCGATACCATGAATACCGGCTTCTTCGACGCGCGATCGACGATTACGCCGACATATGCTTCCGTTGCGATATCTGCGGCAGGAGTGACGAGCACCTTCTGAACCGGCAGATCCTTGATGGTGAGCTTGAGAATCTTCTCAGCTACATCGCGTGCTTCTTCCGGCGTTTTCGCGAGCTTCACTCCCCCCGCTTTACCGCGACCGCCGGCGTGAACCTGAGCTTTGACAACAACAGTGCCGCCAAATTTTCTGGCGATTGCTTCAGCTTCCGCTGCGGTGGTTGCGACTTCACCCGGCGGAATTGGAATTCCCTGCTTTCTGAAAATTTCCTTTGCCTGATATTCGTGGATATTCACACGTTCTCCGTCCGCTTCTTCTCCGCGGATTGGTGGGTTCAGTTATCGAGAGGAAACTAACGGGCTATGGTGGTCCCCGCGCGTCCATGCACTGCGTCGAGTCCGCGACTCAGCTCGGTGATGATGGCGCGCCCGCCGGTCTTGCGAACATAGTCGACGGCGGCTCGCACCTTCGGTGCCATGCTGCCTTCGCCGAGCGCTCCTTCGTTCCGCAGTTTGTCCGCCTCTCCAGCCGAGAGATTCGGCAGTGCTTTCTGCGCTGGTTTTCCCCAGTCGGAATACACAGCATCCACATCGGTGAGAATGAGGAGCAGCTCGGCGCCAAGCTCACGCGCGAGCACCGATGCCGCGAGATCCTTGTCTACAACCGCATCCACACCTTCGAGACCCAGCTTTGGATCGTGGTAAACGGGAATGCCTCCGCCACCGCAGGCGATGACAATCGTGCCTTCGCTCACAAGGCTGCGAATCAGCGAGATCTCATGAATTGCGATCGGGTCGGGACTTCCAACTACGCGCCGGTAACCCGCGCGCGAATCGACTTTGATGCTGTGCCCCTCGGACTCGAGTTTGAGCGCGCGCTCTTCAGGAATCGCGTGTCCAATGAATTTCGTCGGTTGGGCGAGCGCCTGGTCTTTCGGATCGACTTCCACCTGCGTCAGCACAGTCGTGACGCGGCGACTGCTTCCACTTTTTCGAAGCGCATTCTCCACCGACTGCTGAATCATGTAACCAATCCAGCCGGCCGTGCTCGCAACGAGAACGCCGAGCGGAAGCGGCGCCACCTCGTCACGCGCAACCTCATTGCGCACGAGCTCATCTCCTACCTGTGGTCCATTGCCGTGCACGATGCAGAGATTCCACCCTTCTGCCGCGAGGTCGACAATCGGGCCGAGGCTTTCGCGCGTATGCTGAAACTGATCAGCGATGGTAGATCGCTCGCCTGGAGGTGAAAGCGCATTTCCGCCAAGTGCGACCACAGCAGTGCGTGCGGAATCAGTCATCAGCGGCCGACGAGCATGCCGAGCGAATCATAGGCAGCGCCAAAAGATTTGAGATCTCCCGCGGCAAGCGCTCCACGCATTCGCAGATACAGTCTGGTTACCTCAGACCTGAATACCGAATCGGTGGCTGCGGTTGCGCCGGGGATGTAACTCGCGGCGGGAATGCGCGGCGTTGCGGTGAGGGCATCGAGAATGGCCGGCGCGCCAGCTCGGAAGTTTGCCGGGAATCTTGCGCGCCAGGCCATCGCGATGGGATCTGGTGAAGGTGCCGGTACCAGCATCACCCGCCCCGTAAGGGAATTCACGAGAGCCGTCGCGGAATGACGGAAATACGAGCGGTCTTCACCAGCGAGCCTGTAGTGCTTGCTCAACGGATACGTGCTCGACGCCGAGTAAAGCTCCAGCACCCACGTGAGCGTATCGCCCAGGTATGCCGGCACCACACGGCTTCCCTGAGCGAATACTGGAGCAAGCGCACTAACCCTCGCCCTCACGTCGCGACGTCGAGCGATGTGCGCATCAGAGGGAGATCCGTTCCATAGAAGATCGAGCCGTTGTTCTGCCCATGCGTTCGCGAGGCGCCGCAAGCCTCCGCCCAGTCGAGGCGCAGCCACATTTCTCACTCCGCGAACAAGCGCCGCTCCGTATGCTCCCGGATAGACAAGCGCGCTGTCTTTCGCGATCGTCATCACTCGCGCGATTCTCGCTGAATCAGCAAATGATTGGAATCGCTTGATCTCCTGCGGCGCGACAGCCGCCGCTCCGCGCGGAAGATTGTACGCGCGTGATGTGAATGCGCTGCGCGTGGCAGTGTAAGGGCGCTCATGCGTCACGGGCGTTTGCGCTTCTGCGAGACGACGCACCACCGAGGGCAGAACCAGGTCGAGCGCGACAGAGAAGATCAACACTGCGCTCACAGTGAAGAACCCCGCCTTGACCTGTCCCATCCAGCCGCTGACGAGAACAAGCGCGGCAGCGGCTACTGTTCCAATTGAGAGCGAGAGATACGCTGGAAGCAGCCACTGGTGATCGACGTACGAGAAGAGACCGTCCGGCCCGCTTCCGTCGATGAGCAGCTCGTAGCCGTCGAGTCTGTAGCTCCATGCCATCGACAAAAGAAAAAGGCACGCCAGCACCGATAGGTGTCTTCTAACGCGCACCGAAACATGAAACGACCTGCCCTGCCACTTGAGACTGGGCGTCAGTGCATAGAGCGCGATGACCAGCGCCGACACCAGAACGAGGAGTGTGAGCATCCATACGTAAAGTCCCGTTTCGAGCGGCAGCCACGCGGTGAAGAAGGAGAGGTCCATCTGAAAAAAAGGATCGGTCTCCCCAAACTTCGGACCGGTACGAAATGCGGCGAGTCCCGGCCATGACGGAACCGCAAATGACATCACGATTGCCACAGCAATTGCGAGCACAATCGCTGCAGCGTCCAGAGTCCGATCCGGAACCTCCTCGCCAAACTCCACGTTTCCCAGTCGCCGTGGGAAAGCCAGAGATACGATGCTCCGTCTGATGGCGTAGAGGTTGAGCAGCGCGAACAATCCTGCGAACACGGCCGACGCAAGATGAATCACTGCGAGGTCGTGAATCTTTTCGTGCCACATTGGAGATGCGCCAAGCGCGGTGTACCACGCGCTGTCGGCATAAAGGAGCGCGAGTCCGCGCCCGAAGAATAGAATGGCCGCTGCAGCGGCAAGCGCCCAGGCTAGCCGCCGCCGCGAGGTCATCTCAGACTTTCACACCCTGCTGCACGAGCCATCCCTCCATCTCGGAGCGGATTCTGTCGAGGTGTTCCTGCGTGCGGGCTTCGAACCTCATCACGAGCACAGGCTGTGTGTTCGAGGCGCGAATGAGTCCCCACCCGTCGCCATAGAGAACTCGTACGCCATCCACATCGATCACCTTGTACTTCGACGAGAAATACTTCGTTGCCTTAGCAACAATGTCGAATTTGGTCTCATCCGGGCATGGCACCCGAATTTCCGGCGTGGATACGAATCGGGGTACATCCGCCATCATCTGCTTGACGCTCTTGCCGGTGTCGGCAATGATGCGGAGAAGGCGTGCAGCACCATACATCGCATCGTCGAAGCCATACCAGCCCTCAGCGAAGAACATGTGCCCGGACATTTCGCCGGCGAGCGGCGCATGAGTCTCGTGCATTTTTTCTTCGATCAGGGAATGGCCGGTCTTCCACATGATTGGCTTGCCGCCGGCTTTCTCGACCTCTTCGGGAAGAGCCTGCGAGCATTTCACGTCGAAAATGATTGCCTGCCCCTTGCCCGTTCTGGCGAGGACGTCACGCGCGTAGATGATGAGCATCTGGTCACCCCAGATGATCGTGCCGTCTTCATCGACCAACCCGATGCGGTCGGCATCTCCGTCGAATGCAATTCCGGTCTCTGCTTTCCTTTCCTTGACCGCTGCGATGAGATCCTTGAGGTTTTCCGCAACTGTCGGGTCGGGGTGATGATTGGGAAAAGTTCCGTCGCTCTCGCCGAAAAGAATTAACGGATCGAGGCCTATGCGATCGAACAGCTTCTTTGCGACGATTGCACCTGCTCCGTTCCCGCAGTCCACAACACACGAGATGTTTTTTGCGATGCGCCCGATCCGGTTGCCGACATCTTCCACGTAACGATCGACGATCGCTTCGTTGCGAAGCTTTCCTGCGCTCTTACCGGCACCCGGTACCGCATTTCTGGTTTCCAGGGCAACGGCTATTTCGTAAATCTTCTGAATGTCGTCGCCGTAAATCGAGCGCGTGCCGACTCCGAGCTTGAATCCGTTGAACTCGGGCGGGTTGTGCGATCCCGTAATCTGAATTCCGCCGGCTACACCAAGGTTGTGCTGGGCCCAGTAAGCGACAGGTGTCGGGATGATTCCGACATCGACGACATTCAGGCCGCTCTCGAGCAGACCGGCAACAAGCTCGCGATGCAGATCGGTTCCGCTTGGCCGGTTATCCCGGCCAACCGCGATTTCGCCTGATATGCCTGCGTCGTGCAGGAAGGTCGCGTACGCGCGCGCTACAACTCTTGCTACTTGAGGAGTGAGGTCCTTTCCCGTGACACCCCTGATGTCATATTCGCGGAAGATATTTTTCGAGAGCGACACTTTACCTCACTGTCGATGCAGCGACTCCCGCGCTTGCATGCGCGACAGGAACCGCGTTCGTGCTCTTCTGCGTCCACCTCACAACGGAGTTCGGCAATACGCCGAGCACGAGAATCAGTATTGCGGCGGCGGCGATGACCGACCGCGTCCAGCCTGATGTCGAAACCACAGGCGCTGCGTTATCGGGTCGCGGCCTCATGAACATCACCATCACCACGTACATGTAGTATCCTGCCGACACAAGGCTCGTGATCACGAGAATCACCGCAAGCTTTGTTTGCGGAACCGGTGCCTGGAGTGCCGACTGCACGATCCAGTATTTCGCGAAGAATCCTACGCCGCCGAAAATCGGGAACCCGAGGAGCGCGAGCATGAAGATGGCCATAGCGGTTGCAAGCCACGGCTTCACGTTCCACAGGCCCGCATAGTCTTCGATCTTGAGTCTTGCGCCGCCGTCACGCTCGAGCGCGCTCACTACCCCGAATGCACCGAAAGTCGCGAGTGTATAGGCCAGCAGATAGAACATGAATGCGGAGGTGGCCTGAGGTGTGGCGCTTGCGATCGCCACCAGGATGTACCCGGCGTGAGCAATGCTCGAGTACGCGAGCATTCGCTTGATGTTCTTCTGTGCGAGAGCCACCAGATTGCCAACGACCATCGTAACCACAGCAAGCCACCAGATCGGCCCGTGCCAGCTCGACGTCACGCCTGAGAATGCCTCGAGCCAAACGCGCAGGAATGCAACGAAAGCTCCGGCCTTCACAGCAGCGGCCATGTATGCCGTTATCGGCGTTGGCGCACCTTCGTATACGTCGGGCGCCCACATGTGAAATGGCGCGAGCGCTACCTTGAATCCGAACCCGATGATCAGCAGCGCTATACCGACAATGAGGAGTCCGTTGGAGCTCAGTCCAATCTGCATCACGCGCTCACCGATCTGGGTGAGATTCGTTGTGCCGGTCGCTCCGTAAACGAGCGCGATTCCGTACAGAAGAAATCCCGTCGCGAATGCGCCAAGCAGGAAATACTTGATGGCTCCTTCGGCGGATTTCTCGCTTCGCCTGTTGAGACCGGCAAGCACATATACCGCAACCGACATGATCTCGATTCCGAGAAACACGATGATCAGGTCGCGCGCTGACGCGAGCGTCATCATTCCTGCGGTTGCAAACAGCACCAGCACGTGCGATTCAGCGGCGGTAATTCCCACCCGCGCGTTGTAGTCCATCGAGAGCGCGATCGTGCCGATGGTGGCGAGAAGAACTACGATATCCGCTGTCCATCGGAAATTGTCGACCGCAATGATCCCTGGTAGAGCGCTGTCTCCTGCTGCAACATAGAAACCGATTGCAACCATGACAGTGACGCAGAGCACAATGCTTGCGACGCCAATGTTCCGCTGCAGCGATTCGCTCTCCGGCCGCCACGCAGACCACAGGAGAAGCACCATCGCTCCTCCGATCAGGAGAAGGTCGGGTCCAAGCGCCGCCATGAGCTGTCCGGGCAACGACACGTCGTAAGTCATCGTGCTGCCTCAGCGACGCGTGATGCTCCGTTCGATACGAACGCGTTCTGCTCCACCCTGCTGACAACTGCCTGAGAAGCAGTTTCCATTCTTCGCAAAACCGGAGCGGGATAAACGCCGAGCCAGATTATCACCGCGACAAGCGGCGCCATCAGCAGCAGCTCGCGCCGGTTGAGATCGGGAATGTGCTCGTTCTCGGGCTTGTCGAGCGGATTGAAGAGGATTCGCTGAATTGCCCACAGGAGATACGCAGCAGCGAGAATGACTCCCGTCGTCGCGATTCCGCTGGCAACTGGATAAGACTTGAATGACCCAACGAGCACCAGGAACTCTCCAATGAATCCATTCGTCGCGGGAAGTCCGATGCTCGAGAACGAAACGAGAGTCAGGAGCGCCGCGAACATTGGAACCACTCGCGCGATCCCGCCGTATGCCGCTATCGCCCGTGAATGTTTGCGCTCGTAAATCATTCCAATCAGGAGGAACAGCGCGCCAGTCGAGATGCCGTGGTTGATCATGATCATCATCGCGCCCTGCACGCTCTGAAGTGTGAGAGCGAAGATGCCGAGCATTACAAATCCAAGGTGACTCACTGACGAGTATGCTACGAGCTTCTTGAAGTCCGGCTGCACCATCGCGACAAGCGCACCATAAATGATGCCGATCACGGCGAGTGTCACCATGATCATTCGCACGGTCGGATTCATCGCTGCGCCCGGGAACAATGGAAGCGCAAACCGGAGAAATCCGAAGGTCCCCATCTTGAGCATGATGCTCGCGAGAATTACTGAACCCGCTGTCGGTGCCTCGACGTGCGCGTCAGGCAGCCACGTATGGAACGGGAACATCGGGACCTTCACCGCGAATGCAGCGAAGAAGGCGCCGAAGAGCCAGAGAGCGGTGCGCGAGTCGAACGATGACGTCGTGAGAAGGTGATCGTAGCTGAAATTCGGCACACCGTTGGTGCCGGCGTTGATTCCGAGATACAGGATCGCGACAAGCATCAGCAGTGACGGCAGCATCGTGTACAGGAAAAACTTGATGCTCGCATAAAGTCTTCGCTCACCGCCCCAGATACCGATGATGAAGTACATCGGCACGAGCATCACTTCCCACATCACGTAGAACAGGAAGAGATCGCGCGCCATGAAAACACCAAGCATGCCGGCCGTAAGAATCAGCATGAGCGCGAAGAAAGTGTTCACCTTCTTCTTCACGCTCGTCCAGCTTCCAAGAACGCACAGCGGCATGATGAACGTCGTGAGCAGAATCATCATCAGCGCAATGCCGTCGATGCCGAGCGTGAAGCGAATGCCCCACATCGGAATCCAGGGTGTGTCGATCGCAGCCTGCCATCCACTGCTCGCTGGATCGAACGTCCACCACAAGCCGATCGAGACAAGGAACTCGAGCATCAGTGTGACGAACGCTACGATTCTCGCGGATCGGTTCGCTGATTCATCGCTGTCGGGAGCCGTCCCGCGCATCAGCACGAGCAGCACCGCGCCCAGTACCGGGATGATCAGAAGCGCCGGAAGCACCCAGTTGTTGTAGCCAAGCGAAGCGAGGAAAGATTCCATTTCCTTTAGTTATCGTAGAGTGACGGCGCCAAGAACTGCGAGCACGCCCACCACCAGTACCCACGCGTAAGTGCCAACCGTTCCAGTCTGGAAGCGGGACCCGACCCATCCAAAGGCTCTGACAAGCGCTGCACTGCCGTTGACGAACAGTCCATCGATGAGGCCCACGTCGATTCCGCGCCACAGCAC
>DASROK010000281.1:0-8816 GCA_035646915.1 Gemmatimonadaceae bacterium | reverse complement strand
GAAATAGAATTTCGCTATGGCGCCTTCTTTTCCTCGCAGGATCACGGTGGATGGAAATCCTTGGAGCTCGCAATCTTCAAAACATGACTCATCAATCACAGCAACTCCGTCTAGCGTGCTGATCGAAAATCCTCCGGCAGTTGGAGCTGTGATAGTGTACGTAACACGAACCGAGTCAAACTCGCTCTTGTTCCCTCTGTTCTTCGAGTTATTAACTATTGTGCAACTGCCAGGTTGTTGAAGCACTGAGCCAACTGCGACCGTCCCCTCCTTGTCGCTGTAGCCTTCCACGGTGTAGAAGTAGGTTCCCGTCTGAGCTATGCGGGACGTACAAAGCTTGAAAATTCCTCGCTCTAGTTCACCTGAATACGACGCACCCTGACCGAAGGACCAGAAGCTTCTTGCTTTGGGAAGATTGATGGTGGGTGACAGGGTATCTGTACCTGCGCACGCGTTGACAACTGCGCTGAAAGTGATGCAGGCAATCGGCAGCAAACGGCGTCGCATTGTTTCTTCCTTGTGAGAAGGCGAAGACCGAAACGCTTTATTAAACGGACGATCATATTGCCCATTGCGGCTGTGGGCGTCAAGCGAAAGGCCGCCTCAGCTGAGGCGGCCTTTGTCCTTCTACTACTATAGTAGTGGCAGCCACTACAGTAGCAGCCGGTATTAACGCCCCGGCTTGGCGTTTACTGTCTTGTACGCCGTCGCGGCAAGACCAGCACCATCGCGAACGGTAAGTCCAACCGTATAAGTGCCGCGCGATGAATAGTTGTGGCTCACGCCTGAGCCCGACCCAGTCGTCCCATCACCAAACGTCCAGCTGTAGCTCACGATTCCACCATCGTCAGTCGACGTCGAGATGAATGTGCACGACGTCTTGCTGCAGCTCGCATTGAATGAAGCAACCGGCGGATTGTTTGTGCTTGTCGGCGGCGGTGGCTGAGTGATCGTTCCGCCTGTTCCACCAGATCCATTCACACGAACAAGCTTGTTCGGTGATCCACCAAGAAGACTCGACAGCACATTCGTTGTTGCGTTGCCCATGATCGCCGACGCCACCGTTGCTGGTGTCGCACCAGGATTGCTCTGGAGGTAGAGCGCCGCTGCACCAGCAACGTGAGGCGACGCCATCGACGTTCCGTTCAACGTGGTCATCGAGTAGTCATCCGTGACCCAGGCGGAGTAAATCGCATTACCCGGGGCCCACAGATCGACACACGATCCATAATTGGAGAAAGAAGCCGGCACATCGACATTGGTGGTTGCGCCAACAGTCAGCGCGCTCGCAACGCTTGCCGGAGAATACTGGCACGCATCGTATGCGGAATTCCCTGCTGCCACCGCATATGTAACACCGGAATTGATCGAGTTCTGCACAGCGGTGTTCAGTGAGGCCATGTAGCTGCCGGTGATGCTCATGTTCGCCACCGCGGGCGAGACGTGATTAGCGGTGACATAGTCGATGCCGGCGATGATGGTTGTCGCAGTTCCGCTTCCAGTGCAGTCGAGCACGCGAACCGCATACAGCCGCGCACCCTTCGCTACTCCTACTGTCGATCCTCCCACCGTCGCCGCAACGTGCGTTCCATGTCCGTTGCATGATCCATCAGTGCCTCTTCCATCGGCAATCGAAGTGTACGCGCCATATGCGCGGCCGCCGAATTGAGAGTGTGTAGTACGAATGCCCGTGTCGATGATGTAGACATTCACGCCCGCTCCGGTCGCTCCATATGAATAGCTTCCGTCGAGAGGGAGGAAACTCTGATCGATTCGATCAAGTCCCCATGTTGCGCCGCTCTGCACATCGGTCGCCGAGAATTCCTGATCCTGCTCGACGAGTGCGACACCATCAGCAGATCTGAGAGCTTGTGCCTGCGCTGCTGACATGTGTGCCGAGAATCCCTTCAGCGCATGCGTGTATTCGCGGTTGAGCTTGCCACCGTGCTGCTTCAGCAACGCATTCGCGCGCCCTGTGACATCGGTCACTGACGCGTCGAGCACTACAATGTATTCATCGGCGATCTTCCGGCTCTGGCCGGGATTGACCGCTGCTGACATTGCAGGTGAATCCGAGGTGCTTGTAAGAGGTGAGACTGAGTCCTGACAGGCAATCAACACTGCAGGAAGACTGACGAGCACGAGAGCGCGGACAAAGCGCGCGCCTGCGGCCCGGTCGAAAAACTTCGACGGCTGCATACCACAAACTCCAACTGAATCGTTCGGTAGCTCGACCAGCCTGGCTGCTTTCCGGAGTACACAGCTTTAGCTTCGGAGCTTTGCGTCCCCGCCTTTAGGCGGGTTTGCCTTTTGTCGCTGACTCCCGTCGGAGCTGCGTGCAGCTAGCAGTCGGTCCCCATCAGCCTCCTCTCATTCCACCGTGGAATGAGCTGACCGGAATTCGACGCCGCGAATGTATCGGCGTCAGACAAAATCTCCAACAATTTTTTTTGAGAAATTCGAGAATTTTTTTCTTGCTTCACTCGCTTGTTTTGAAACACGAGTGAGCAGAGTTATCTGATCGCGTTCGCCTTGAGATAATCGCGATTCATTCTCGTGATGGTGTCGATGGAAATTTCTTTCGGACACGCTTCCTGACATTCACCGTACCAGGTGCAGCCTCCGAAATCCTCGAGCTCCATCTGCTCCACCATCGACAGCACACGGCGGTTTCTCTCGGGCTGGCCCTGTGGGAGATGTCCGAGATGACTGATCTTCGCAGCAGTGAACAATGAAGCAGACGCATTCGGACAAGCCGCTACGCACGCTCCGCAGCCGATACAGGCAGCCGCGTCCATCGCTGCATCTGCCTCTACCTTGGGAACGAGGATCGCGTTCGCGTCCTGCGCTCCTCCAGTCGATGCAGTGATGTAGCCGCCAGCCTGAATGATCCTGTCGAACGCGCCACGATCGACAACGAGATCGCGAATCACCGGAAAAGCCTTCGCTCTCCACGGCTCGACGATGATCATCTCGCCATCACGGAAGCTGCGCATGTGCAGCTGACATGTTGCAGTTCCCTTCATCGGACCGTGCGCTGCTCCGTTGATCATCAGCGAGCACGATCCGCAAATTCCCTCTCTGCAGTCATGATCGAATGCAATCGGCTCGTCGCCATTCTCGATCAATCGTTCATTTACTACATCGAGCATCTCGAGGAACGACATGTCGGGACTGATGTCAGGCGCATCATACTCGACCATCTTTCCCTGCTCGGCAGGCCCTGCCTGACGCCACACGCGAAGTCGCAGGTTCATTTACTTGTAGCTCCTCTGCGAAAGCTTCACGTTCTCGAACACCAGCGGCTCCTTGTTTAGAATCGGCGGCTCATTGTCGCCGGCATACTGCCACGCAGCGACATAGGCAAAGTCCTCGTCATCGCGCAGCGCCTCGCCATCTGGAGTCTGGCTTTCCTCGCGGAAATGACCTCCGCATGATTCAGTGCGATGAAGAGCGTCGATGCAGATCAGCTCAGCCAGCTCGAGAAAGTCGGCCACCCTTCCCGCTTTCTCCAGTGCCTGGTTGAGATGCGTATCGCTCCCGGGAACGTTCACGTTTTTCCAGAACTCCTCGCGAAGCGGTGGAATCAGCTCGAGCGCTTTTCTCAGCCCCGCGTCATTGCGTGCCATGCCGCAATAATCCCACATGATCTTCCCAAGCTCGCGATGGAATGAATCGACGGTGCGCTTCCCATCGATCGACAACAATCTTTTCGTGCGCTCGGCGATTTGCGCCTCAGCTTCGCGAAAAGCCGGGTGACTCGCATCCACCTTTGCCGGACGCGCTGTTGCGAGATAGTCCCCGATTGTATTCGGAATTACGAAGTAGCCGTCAGCAAGCCCCTGCATCAGCGCGCTCGCGCCAAGTCGGTTCGCACCGTGATCAGAGAAGTTCGCTTCGCCGATCACGTGCAGCCCCTCGACGGTGCTCATGAGATTGTAGTCCACCCACAATCCGCCCATCGTGTAGTGAACCGCGGGATAGATGCGCATCGGCACCTTGTACGGATCTTCATCGGTGATCCGCTGATACATCTCGAAAAGATTGCCGTACCGCTCACGAATGACATTCTCTCCGAGCCGCTTGATTGCGTCGGCGAAATCGAGATACACGCCGAGCCCGCTTTCACCTACTCCACGACCCTCATCGCACACTTCCTTCGCACCACGCGACGCAATGTCTCTCGGCGCAAGATTGCCGAAACTCGGATATTTCCGCTCCAGATAGTAATCCCGTTCATTCTCGGGGATCTGGAGCGGCGGGCGCTTGTCTCCCTTCTGTTTGGGAACCCACACTCGCCCGTCGTTGCGGAGCGATTCACTCATCAGCGTGAGCTTCGACTGATGCTCACCGCTAACAGGAATGCACGTAGGATGAATCTGCGTGAAGCACGGATTAGCGAATGCAGCTCCTCGCTTGTACGCGCGCCAGATCGCAGTCGCATTCGATCCCTTCGCGTTGGTCGACAGATAGAACACGTTGCCGTAACCACCGGTGCCGAGCACGACTGCATCTGCGACATGTGACTCGATTGCGCCGGTCACGAGATCACGCGTCACGATTCCGCGAGCGCGGCCGTCGATCACCACGAGATCGAGCATCTCTGTGCGCGGATACATCGTCACGGTGCCCGCTTTCACCTGACACTCGAGCGCCTGATATGCGCCCAGGAGAAGCTGCTGGCCCGTCTGGCCGCGTGCGTAGAATGTTCGCGATACCTGCGCGCCACCAAACGAACGATTCGCCAGAAGGCCGCCGTATTCCCTTGCGAACGGCACTCCCTGCGCGACGCACTGGTCGATGATGTTCACGCTTATTTCCGCGAGGCGGTACACGTTCGCTTCGCGAGACCTGAAGTCGCCGCCCTTCACCGTGTCGTAGAAAAGACGGTAGATGCTGTCGCCGTCGTTCTGGTAATTCTTTGCGGCGTTGATCCCGCCCTGCGCCGCAATGCTGTGCGCACGCCGTGGTGAATCCTGGAAGCAGAAACACTTCACGTTGTAGCCGAGCTCGCCAAGCGTTGCTGCTGCAGCTCCGCCTCCGAGACCTGATCCTACAACAATGACGGTGTATTTCCGCTTGTTGGCGGGATTGACGAGCTTCATCTCGAAGCGGTGCCTGTCCCACTTCTTCTCGAGCGGGCCAGCCGGAATGCGCGCGTTCAGATTCATCGGCCGATCAATCCTGCCAAAACCGCGACTGGAACCGCGGTGAAGCCAAGCCAGAGAATAACCGCGATTGCGAGAGCGATTGTTCTGTGCAATGGCCGCTCAGTGGGTTGCGCCAAGCCAATCGTCCGGACCGAGCTCCATGCTCCATGGTACACGTGCAGTCCGAGTGACATCATCGCCAACACATAAAAGAGCGTGATCCACCAGATCCTGAAGCTGGTGACGATGTTGGTGTAGACGTCTGCCTTGTCGAAGCCGCCAGATGGCCTCCATCCGGGATTCGTAAAATGCATGATGTGCAGCACGATGAATACGAGAAGAAGAACACCTCCCCATCGCATCGTTCGTGCTGCCCATGTGCTGACCTGCGGCTCACGTTTCGCGTATCCAACTGGACGGGCCGCGCGATTCTGCATCGTGAGCTGATACGCTGCGATTATGTGCAGAATCACTGAAACTATCAACACCGTTCTCAGCAGCCACAGAGCTTCGCCTGTGCTCGCGAGAAAATGCGCATACGCGTTTATCGCGTCGGGTCCGCGAAACGCGAGAAGATTCCCCGCCATGTGGAGAATCACGAACCCGATACCGATCAGCCCCGTGACGCCCATTACGATTTTCTTGCCAATCGCGGCGCTGTAGAAACGGCGAAGCCGGTTCACTTCAGCCTCAGAGCTTGACTGCGCTCATCGGCTCCTTGACCGCTTCAGCGCTCTTCTCGAGTGCAGAACGCTCATCGTCAGTAAGCGTCACCTCGATGATTCGCTCGAGACCCGCCCGCCCGAGCTTGCACGGAACGCCGAGGAACAGGCCCGACATTCCATATTCGCCCTGCAGCCACGCTGCGCACGGCAGGATTCTCTTCTGGTCGCGAACAATCGCCTCGCACATCTGCACGGCTGCAGATGAAGGAGCGTAGTACGCAGATCCTGTCTTCAAATACTTCACGATTTCCGCCCCGCCGCTGCGCGTGCGCTCCACGATCGCATCGAGCCGGTCTTTAGGCATGAGCTGCGTAACAGGAATCCCGCTCACGCTAGTGTAGGAAATGAGCGGCACCATCGTATCGCCATGTCCGCCGAGCACCATTGCCTGAATGTCGCGCACGGAGACGTCGAGCGCTTCAGCGATGAAAGCGCGATATCGCGCAGTGTCCAGGACACCCGCCATTCCAAGCACGCGCTCACGCGGAAATCCTGTTACTTCCTTCGCCACCCACGACATGATGTCGAGCGGGTTCGAGACCATGATCAGGATTGCGTTCGGCGATGTCTGCTTGATGCTCTCGGAAACCTGCTTGACTATTCCGGCGTTGGTGTTGAGCAGGTCATCGCGGGACATTCCGGGCTTTCTTGCGATTCCCGCAGTTACGACGACGATGTCCGAGTTCGCGCTTTCGTCGTACGCGTTGGTTCCAATCACTCTCGAATCGAAGCCTTCAATCGGGGCTGACTCCCATTGATCGAGTGCCTTGCCCTGAGGAATTCCTTCCATGATGTCGACGAGAACTACCTGGCGCGCGAGCTCTTTTTCCGCCACGCGCTGCGCAGTCGTTGCGCCGACGTTGCCAGCGCCGACGACCGTAATCTTGTTGACCATTTTACTCTGTTGAATTAGTGAAGAACTGCGATGCGAAAGTTATTCGCCCAGAGGGCCGTTGCAAACCTCTCTGACCGCTTTGTAAACGACGCGGCGGAGCAACTACAGGGGTTTTTTGTGAGTTGGTGAGATAATGAGAAATACGCGTTGTTCTGATTTTAAAAAAAACACAGAAAAAATGGGTTTCTCATCAACTCAATAACTCACAAAATTCCCTGTATTTCTCATTACAAAGCCGGGCTACCCCCCAATTTCGGACAGCGCGCGAAGACCGCCGATGCGCATTTGCAGAAGCTGATGCTCGCGAGGCTTTTCACTAAGCGCCGTTCGGTAAATCGGAGCGAGCGGAACTTGCGCCCTGAGCGCGTCGCGAAGATTCACCTCGTGATCGCCGAACAGACATGTACGAAGCCGCCCGTCGGCCGTGAGACGCACGCGATTGCAAGTCTCGCAATAGGTGTGGGTCATCGGTGTGATCACGCCGATGGTTCCCTTACCGCCATTCAGCCGATAGTAGCTGGCGGGACCATTGCCGCGCCCCGGGCCCGCATCAGGAGCAATAGATCCCATCGACGACAACCGATCGAGAATCTCGGACGACGGCACCACGTGATCCCAGGTAATCTCACGCATGGATCCAACGGGCATGAGCTCGATGAATCGGACGTGCCATGGATGATCGAGCGTGAGTCGCGCAAAATCGCTGACCTCGTCGTCATTGATTCCGCGCATCACGACCATGTTGAGCTTCACCGGCGAAAGTCCCGCATCCTCTGCGGCAGTGGCCGCGGCGATTGGGTCGAATCCAAGATCCCGGCGTGCGATCATGGCAATGCGATCGGCTCGGAGTGAATCAGCGCTTATGTTCACGCGGTCGAGGCCGGCATCACGATACGTGGATGCCAGCTTCGATAGTGTAAGGCCATTTGTTGAGAGCGCGATGTCGGTGATCCCGCTGACCGAGCGAAGCATCTCGATGAGCCGCTCGAGATCGGGTCGTATAGTGGGCTCGCCTCCCGTGATTCTTACACGCGAAATTCCTTCCTGCGAAAGCTGCCTGACGACTTCAGCTATTTCCTCATAAGTGAGAATCCCGGATTTTGGCAGCCACTGCAGTCCCTCGCGCGGCATGCAGTACAGACATCGGAAATTGCATTTGTCGGTAACCGAAATTCGCAGATACTCGATGCGCCTCCCGAACTGATCATGCGCCGGCGCAATCATCGGGGAGCCCCTGAGCCGGCATTGACCCACTCGCGAGTTCCGTCAGCATAATGCTCGAGCTTCCAGATAGTCGCGCGGGCTTTGGTCTGATCGACGATGTACCGCAGCGCATCCATTGCGTAATGCCTGTGGGGATGCGCAACTACGACAGCGATCGATATCTCGCCAACTTTCAGGACACCGACGCGATGCTCGATCACTCCTCCCCGAATGACGAATTTGGCAGATGCTTCGCCAAGTATGGCGCGCATTTCCTTCTCCGCCATTTCTTCATACGCAGAATACTCGATTCCATTTACTTCGCGGCCATCGTTCGTCGAGCGAACAGTGCCGAGAAATACGGCGGTTGCTCCGCAGCTATCCGACGCTGCTTCGCGCGTAAGGCTTGCGACGTCGATTGGCTCACTGACGATTGAGGCGCGCATCATCCTCCCGCGACAGGAGGAATGAACGCGATCTCGTCGCCGTCGCTGAGGTTGGTGGTTGTAACTGCGTAGCTGCAGTTGACGGCAACAAGCGGTGCCGGAGGAAGCCTGCTGGCGCCCGGCATTGCGGCGATTGCGTTCACCACGTCAGCGACGGTTGCGCTTGCGCCCAGGTCGAGCGAGAGCTCCGATCTTCCCAGAGACTCTGCGTACGAGGCAAAAAGT
Organism: Gemmatimonadaceae bacterium; assembly: GCA_035646915.1. GTDB lineage: Bacteria > Gemmatimonadota > Gemmatimonadetes > Gemmatimonadales > Gemmatimonadaceae > UBA4720. Next base: position 172 of record DASROK010000281.1, on the reverse strand, counting down.
CTGACCGTGACCGTCATAGCCGGCCGCCAGTTCGGCTAGTCTGCGCCGGAAAGCTCGGTGTCGTGCATCTCCGACACATCGACCCCGGCCACGAGAGCGCGAAGCTCCTTCGACGGCTTGAACACAGGGACCGGGCGTGCCGAGACCTCGACTGGAGATCCGGTTCTTGGAT
>DASROK010000280.1:0-3941 GCA_035646915.1 Gemmatimonadaceae bacterium | reverse complement strand
ACACGGCGCGCGATGGCACACGCAGATCACGTCCGGCAACTTTCGCGATCCGGCCGTCTGTGTAGGTGATAGTCGCTGGCCGCATCACTGCACGAAATCCAAGCGAATCCACGAGGTAAAGGAAGAGAGGCTGCTCCCGCCGCGAATCGGGAGCGATGACCCTTCCATATAGAATAGTGTAGGTACCTGCTCGCGACGCTCCCCAGTCCCATGTGACCCCGCGCCACACACCCCAGTTGTGATCATGGTAAGCCTGCGCGTCTTCGAACCGCTCGCACGCTGCTTCGACGCAGATGGATCCGCTCGCATTCGCGCGCAGTGCCGGCACTGTGTAGCCTGACACAAATCCTTCCGTTCCAATCGATGCGCCAGGGAAATACGCTCGAGGAGCGGGATGGACGAGAAGATTCAAATCAAGTTTTCCTCGGGCTCCCCGCGCGGCGGCAATCAGTTTATAGTCACCGTTCGGAAGCACCGTAACGCTGGACTCGCCCAATCGAAGATCAGCAGCCGATGTCGAGAACTGAACGCGCTGCCTTGGAATCAACGATTCGAACTTTCGCGACTCCTTCCCTTGCTCCCGCAGTGTGATCGTGACGCTGCCGCCCCATTTATCCGATGTCACATCTCCACCGACGATGAACGAAATGAATGCCCATCTTTTCCTGTCGGGAGACAGAACGTTGAAGTAATGCCATTCCGCCCACGTATCACGATTCGCTGTGCTGTCATTCGGCAGGTGGAAGTGATCGATGTCGTGACGGAGCTCAACAAGTGTCGGATTCGACCATCGCCTGTCGCCATCGTCATCGCGCCACGTTCCGGATTTCACGTTCAGCGATCCCCGCACCGCGAGAGTGCGGCTCGGTATTTCTCCGCTCCCGCGAATGGCGTATTCGTTTCCACTTCTCGTTCTCAGATACAATAGACGTCCGTCGATTTGCGGCGCGACGGCCTTTACTGACCTCGACAGCCGGGGCGACGCGAGAAGCTGATCGTAAATGAAACGCGCCTGGTCGATCGAGAAAAACAATCCTCCAACTCCGCCGGTTTTCATCACTTCGACATCGAGCCCCTGCGGAAGGACAGTGATTTCTCCGCCGCCTACGAGTTTTTCGTCTCGCGCCTGGGTGAGAAGCGCTTCACCAACCGAGAGCAGCACGATCATTACCGCGACGCCAATGCCGTAGCCAAAGAACAGCAGCGCGGACCGCCATGGGCGGTAGATGATGTTCCGGAAAGCGATGAGCGAGATCATTGATCGACGATCACGCCATCGCGCATGTGAATTTTGCGGTTTGCGGAGCTCGCAAGATCCTCGTCATGGGTCACGACGACGATCGTCGTGCCATCCTGATTCAGCTTACCGAACAGCGAAATAATTTCTGCGCCGGTTTTCGCGTCGAGCTCACCCGTGGGCTCATCCGCGAGAAGCAGAGCCGGATTGTTTGCGAGCGCGCGCGCAATTGCGACACGCTGCTGCTCGCCGCCTGAAAGCTGGGACGGACGATGTTTTTCCCGATGCGACAATCCCACGTACGCAAGCAGTTCTCTCGCCCGCTGAGCGCGCTCACCGGCCTTGAGGCCGGCCTCTGACATCGGAAGCTCGACGTTTTCGCGGGCAGTCAGAGTCGGCATCAGATAAAACCGCTGAAATACAAATCCGATGTTCCTGAGACGGAACTCAGTCGCGTCGCGATCGCGCATTCCATTCGCCGCTTTGCCGCGGATCTTCACCGTTCCGCTTGTCGGCTTGTCGATCGCACCTATGAGATTGAGCAGCGTGGACTTTCCGCAGCCGGAGGGGCCGACGATCGCTACGTAATCTCCGTCGGCTATATCGAAGCTCACTCCACGCAATGCGTGCACTCGCTCTTCACCGAAGTCGTAATCGCGCGCGAGATCTCGTGCTTCGACGACAATTGGTTTGTCGGTCACGCGATCGCCTCCTCTCTCAGCGTTGTGGCAATCGGAAGCGAAGCGGCGCGAAACGACGGATACACTCCGGCAGCAATCCCGGACAATGCGAGAAGTCCAAGAGCCGTCCACGCCGCGCGCGGCTGAAAGAGGAAGAAGTCGACCGCCACCGGCAGTCCGGGAAAGCTGGCGAGAATGCTGTTGAGAAATCGCGCGGTGATGAGACCGAGGCCAAGTCCTGCGAGTGCGCCGAGGAGTGTTATCGCCATGCTTTCGAGCACGATCTGCTGAATGACGTGCGCGCGAGACACGCCAAGCGCCCGCATCACGGTTATCTCACCCACTCTTTCGTTGACAGAGACCGTCACGAGTGTGGTCACGAGAAGAAATCCGACAATCAGGCTCACTGTTCCAAGCATGAAGGCAAGCTGGCGGAAGTAGCTGAGCCGCTCGTCGACCTGCGCGAGTGCAGTTGCTATTGAAAGCGCGCTGACCTCCGGAATCTCCTTTTCGATCCACGCGCGTATTGACTCGACGCGTGAGTTGTCCCGGACCTTGAGCATGAAGAGCGATGCACTGTTGGCGCGCGCCGGCCCGCTCATCTCCTGAAGCGTCTCGAGTCGCACCGCCGTCGCGAGCTGGTTGGCCGCGCCATACAGGAAACGCACCTGAGCGCTGATGATCAGTCGTCGGGAGCCTGCGAACGTGCGGAGCTGCGGGTTGTAACCGGTCGCAACATCGATCGTGTCGCCGATTTTCTTCCCGGTTGCGCGCAGGAATGTTTCATTCACCACGATCTCATCCGCCGCGATGGAATTGCGGCCTGATACCATTCCATAGTCGCCCTGCACCGTCGGATTCACCCCCAGCACAGCACTCGTCACCACTTTTCCGTTGACGGGAACGTGGATGGTTCCGCCCAGGACAGGACTGATCGTAGTGATCTCAGGATTGCTGCGAAGCTTTGCGATTATCCCGCTGACATTGTCGATTGTCGCGTCGGTGTCGAAAGGAAGTGTCCCTTTCGGTGCAAGCCGCAGCTCGAATCCGCGCGACAAGAGAAGCTCGCGAAACGACTCACGAAGTCCGGTTGACATCATCACCATGTCGAGAAGCATCGCAGCAGCGACAGCAACTCCGAGAATCGCGAGAATCGTTCTGGTTGTGTGGCGACGGAGAGATGACCACGCAAGCTGCCTGATCATCAGCGACCGAACAGGGCGAGAGGCGGAGTTCTCACCAGCCTCATGGAAGCAACGAGGCCTGCAAGTATGCCGAGTATCAGTGAGAGACTGACTGCAAGCGCGACGATTGAGGGAGTGATCAGTGAAAACGTGAGCGGTGTGCGATAGTGGGCCTGATAGAACAGGTTTATTGCGTACGAGCTGACCCATCCCATTCCGATACCGAGCGCGCATCCGACCAGCGCGAGCAGTGCGGCTTCTGCGACGATCCCTTTGGTGACCGTCGATCGCGATATGCCCATCAGTCGAAGTGCTGCGACGTCACGCCGCCGCTCCTCCACCTTGAGGAGCATGATGCACAGGAGGAAGATCGTGCTCGCGACGATGGTGATGAAGCCGATCGCTTTATGAAACCGGCTGACTACCTGGAATGTCTGCGATGTCTCGATCGCGATGTCGCGCGAGCGGTGTGCTTCGAAGCCGAACGCGGCAGCGTTTATGTCGGTGAGTGCTTTCTCAGTTTCACGAGGTCCGCGCGTCGAGACTGCAAATCGGTCAACTCTGTCGCCGTAGCCTGCAACTTTCTGCAGATGATCGAGGTGAAATCTCACCTGATACTCACTTCGTGCTATTTCTGCCGGATCCGCCCCGCGTTTGATGATCGCGGATACGATTACCGTGTCGCCCGTCGATGAATTTGGTTTTGACGAAACAACAACCTTGTCGCCTATCGCAATCTTTGCGTCTTCAGCGAGGCGTTCATCAATCGCTATCGTTCGATGCGGAATCTGTAGGAGCAGTAACGCGGCGAGTATTGGAGCGAGCACGCTCTAAAACTAG
>DASROK010000279.1:0-7993 GCA_035646915.1 Gemmatimonadaceae bacterium | reverse complement strand
GGACTGAAGATCATCGAGAGTGCGCCTGAGACCGAAGCGTTGGCGCGAAGTCTCGATTCGAACGATGGAGTGTACTTCGTCACGGCTCTCACCGGGCTCGGCGCGCCGCACTGGCAGCCTGATGCGAGAGGCACAATTGTAGGACTCACGCGAGGAACAACTCGAGCGCATCTGGCACGAGCTGCGCTCGAAGCAATGGCGTATGGAACGGCTGATGTGTTCAATGCGATGGGATCTCGCAGTGGCACGCACTTCGAGCGACTCCGTGTTGACGGTGGCGCCAGCGTCAACGACTGGATGATGCAGTTTCAGTCCGACATCATCGGTGTTCCGGTCGAGCGTCCGGAGATTGTCGAGACAACGGCAATGGGTGCTGCGGGTCTCGCCGGAATTGCGTCGGGAGTATGGAGCAGCTCCACCGAGTTTCATTCGGTGAGGAAATTCACTGAGTTCAAGCCGGCAATGTCCATGGACCAGCGAATCCAGCTTATTGCAGGGTGGAATCGCGCGATCGGGACAGCACTATTCTGGGCAGAGATGCAAACTACAAAATTTGGGGAGACAAAGAGACAGTGAGAACTACGGGCTTAGCAGGAAGACGAAGAAGAGGAGGAAGACGTGGAAGAAATGCGTCTTTCTGTTTTTAACAGAACACAAAGACTTCCCCGGCTTCCCAACCTTCCTCGTCTTCCTGCTAATCCCGTAGTTCTCACTGTCTCTTTGTCTCACCAAACCTTACAACTTTCATTAAGAGAGAGGTTTCAGTGCAGACCTTGTCACGCCGGTTGGCTGTCTTGCTGACAACTATCAGTGCTTGCTCAACGAGCTCAGTCAATCCTGCAACTCCTGCACGCGCGTCGATTATGGAAGACTCAGCAACGCTGGTAACTCCAAACGCGAAGATCTACGGAACGCTCGAGCTTCCCGCCGGAAAAGATCCAACACCAGTCGTGCTCATTATCGCAGGCTCAGGCCCGACAGATCGCAACGGAAACTCCAGAGCTCTGCCGGGGGCAAATAATTCGCTGAAAATGCTCGCCGATGGACTTGCCGCTCGAGGAATCGCTTCGCTCAGATACGACAAGCGCGCAATCGGGCAGAGCGTCATGCCAGGTATGAAGGAGGAAGATCTTCGGTTCACCAACTACGTCGATGATGCAGCAGGATTGATCAAACAGCTCAGGGCCGACAAGCGATTCTCGACGATCACCGTCGCAGGTCACAGCGAAGGCTCTCTCATTGGAATGATCGCGGCACACGATGCAGGCGCTGACGCATTCATTTCGCTCGAGGGCGCAGGACGCAATGCCACCGATATCATCGAGGCGCAGCTTGCCGCACAGATGCCTGCGGAAGCTGTAAGGAACGCACGAGCCTTGATGGACCGGGTCGCGAAGGGCGAGAAAATCGACTCGATCCCGCCGGGACTTGCCGCCTTGTTTCGTCCGAGCGTGCAGCCCTACCTGACGTCATGGTTCAAGTACACACCCGCTGACGAAATCGCGAAACTGGATATCCCTGTGATGATTGTTCAGGGAACGCACGACATTCAGACGAGCGTGGAAGATTCCCGGCGTCTGTCCGCAGCAAAAAAATCCGCGAAAGTGCTCGAGATCGAAGGAATGAATCACGTTCTCAAGAACACTCCGGCCGGACGCATGGAGCAGATGCCGTCGTACACCGACCCGAATATTCCCGTTGTTCCAAAACTTCTCGATGAAATGGCGCAATTCGTAATGTCAGTGAAGCCGGCGAAGTGAAACTCCGGCTGATCGTGACTGCACTGCTTCTGATTGCCGCCCCGCTTGGAGCGCAGAAAGTCAAACCGGCCGATCCGCTATTTGGCGTCGACAAGGTGAAACACTTCTTCATCGCGGGATTCGTCGAAAGTACGTCGTTCGCGGGAATGCAGGCCGCCGGAGCGAACCGCTCCGCCGCTAAAACGGGTGCAATTGCGGCGGTGGCAGTAGTCTCCATTGCGCGTGAAGCTTACGATAAAAAGAAGAAAGGCCTGTTCAGCTTTCGCGATCTCGCGTGGGATGCCATCGGGGCCAGCGCCGCCCTTCTTGTTCTGAACAAGACTCATCACTGAGCTTATATTCCAGCCTGTGAAACCGCGCTCAAAATTTCTGCTTGGGGGCCTCGTGATCCTTGGCACCGCCAGTTATCTCATGGCGAGCTCGATCAAGGAGACCGCCGTCTACTATCTCACGCCCGGCGAGCTGTCGGCAAAAACAGTTGCCGATCCAACCTTTTATGAAACGGGCGTTAAAGTCGGCGCGCGCGTTGTGCCTGGTTCGATAAAACGCGCTGCAGGCGGACGCGAGACGTCCTTCGCTATGACCGACGGCGCAAAGACCTATAACGTCGTGTATCGTGGAATCACTCCCGATACGTTCACTGACGGAGTCGACGTTGTGGTGGAGGGAAGGCTTGGACGCGATGGAACGTTCCGCGCCACGACGCTTCTCGCAAAGTGCGCGTCGCGCTACGAAAACGCTCCCGAGAAATACAAGCAGACGCCAGCCTATCGCTCGGCGGCTAACGGCGCGTGATCCTGATTGGTGAGCTGTCGCTCTGGGTCGCTCTTCTCATGGCGACCTGGGCAGCGACAGTATCGTTTGCCGGCGGCGCACTCAAACGGCGCGACCTCACGCTGAGTGGCGAGCGCGCGATCTATGTGACGCTGGCGATGGTTGCGCTCGCTTCAGCCGGCCTCTGGACTGCGCTTTTCACGCACGACTTTTCGATCAAGTACGTCGCGTCCTTCTCGAGCGCGAATCTCCCGAAGGTTTACACCTTCACTGCATTCTGGGCGGGTCAGGCGGGATCGATGCTGTTCTGGTGCCTGATTCTCGCCATCTATTCATCGCTCGCTGTTTATCAGAATCGTGCACGCAATCGCGCGTTGATGCCGTATGTATCCGGCACGCTCGCATGCGTGATGATCTTCTTTCTCGCAACAATGTGCCTCGGCGCAAATCCGTTCGAGAGACTCGACTGGATTCCCCCTGATGGCCGTGGCATGAATCCGCAGCTCCAGAATCCGGGAATGGCGATCCATCCGCCAAATCTTTACCTCGGATATGTCGGTACGACGATTCCGTTTGCGTTTGCGATTGCTGCGCTCGTTACGCGGCGGCTCGATGCGGAATGGCTGACGGCAATCAGAAAGTGGACGCTGATCTCGTGGTTCTTCAACACCACCGGAATCATTCTCGGAATGTGGTGGGCGTACGTGGAGCTCGGCTGGGGCGGATACTGGGCATGGGACCCGGTAGAAAACGCTTCACTTCTGCCGTGGCTGGTGAATACTGCGTTCCTGCATTCGATCATGGTGCAGGAAAAACGCGGCATGCTGCGGAAATGGAATGTCACGCTCGTAGTGTCGACGTTTCTTCTTTCGATTTTTGGAACGTTCATCACACGCAGCGGAATCATCTCGAGCGTGCATTCGTTCGCGCAGTCACCCGTTGGAAACTGGTTCGCGGCGTTCCTGCTTCTGTCGATCGCCGTAACAGCGTATCTGGTCTCCACCAGGCTCAAGGATCTAGAGGCGAGGGCGAGTCTCGAGAGCATGGTCAGCAGAGAAGCTGCGTTCCTCTACAACAACGTAGTGCTGGTCGGCATCGCGTTTTCAGTTTTATGGGGCACGCTCTTCCCGATCATTACTGAAGCCGTTCGCGGCGAGAAGATTACGGTTGGTCCGCCGTTCTTCAACGCAGTCAACATTCCTCTTGGGCTAACGCTCCTTCTGCTGACGGGAATTGGTCCGCTCATCGCGTGGCGCCGCGCTTCGATTGCGAATCTCCAGAGGCAGTTTACAGCTCCGGTCATGGCCGGCATTGCCCTTGGCATTCTGCTCGTTGTCGGCGGAATGCGCGATGTCAAAGCGATCATCGCGTACGTGTTTGCCGCATTCGTCGCGATGACGGTCACGCAGGAGTTCTACAAGGGCGTGGGAGCGAGACATCGCATGTACGGCGAAAGCATGCTCCCTGCATTCAGCCGTCTCATTGCACGCAATCGCCGGCGCTATGGCGGTTACATCGTTCACATGGGCGTGGTGGTGATCTTTGCCGCTTTTGCCGGCCTTGCATTCAAGAAAGAGTTCGACGTCACGCTCAAGGATGGAGACTCGAAGGAGCTTGTCGACCCATACGGTCACAGGTGGAAGTTCGTAAGTCAGGGACTCTCGCAATATGATCTGCTGAACAGGCAGGTCACGGCGCTTGCTCTGGATCTCAGTCGCGATGGGAAAGCGGCAGGCGTCCTCACCACCGAAAAAAGACAGCACGTAGACAGCCGCGGTGCGCCGACATTCGAGCCGTCGACCGAGGTCGGCATCAGGTCGTCATGGAAGCAGGATGTGTATGTCGTTCTCGCCGGCGTTCGGGAGGATCAGTCAGCCGAAATTCGCGTGACATTCAATCCTCTCGTGAGATGGGTGTGGCTGGGTGGCGGACTCATGGCGCTTGGCGGTCTCATTGTGATGTGGCCGCAGGCGGAGCGTAAACGCGCGCAAAGCGGTTACGCTGTTGCAATGCCGCCATTCGAAGTTCCGGCGATCGAGCGAGAGCTCGCAGGCGTCTGATGCAGTCGCGAAGGGAATTCCTCGCCTCCCTCGGCGCGGTGATGCTGGCTCCCGCTGCCGCGTCAGCGATGCAGGAGAACACTGGAGCCGCCAACGTGCCGATGGAGCAGGGCGCGTATCGTCCGGTGAAGCTCCCGGCAAAAGCGGGCGCCGCTCCTTCAATGACCGACCTCGAGAGGGATGACCTCGAGCACAGAATCAAGTGCCAGTGCGGATGCGTGCTCGATGTGTTCACATGCCGAACGACGGACTTCTCGTGCAGCGTATCTCCGGCAATGCATCGCGATGTTGCCGACCTCGTTGCCGGAGGATACAACGCAGCCGAAATACTCGGCGCATTTCAGAGTGTGTACGGCGAGCGCGTTCTCATGGCTCCGCTCAAGCAGGGATTCAACTGGCTTGGTTATATCATGCCATTCGCAGCGCTGATCACGGCGGGCGGTGCTGTTGCGGTTTTGATCAGGAAATGGGGCGCACGCACAGCCGCCGCGCCTGCGGCTGCTTCCGCAGCTCCGCTCGATGCAACTCCTGAAGAGCTCGAGGCACTGCAGGCTGCGTTGAGAGACGACTCATGAACGCTCTCGTGATCGGGACTCTGCTCGCGATCGCAGCGCTCTCCTTCGTTCTGTATCCGCTGCTGATCGGCGCGTATCCCAGCTCGACCGAAGTACCTGCGCGCAAGTTGTCGGACACGCGTGCTGTCGATGCTCTTCGCGAGATCGAATTCGACCGTGCAACAGGAAAGCTGTCAGACGCTGACTATGAGACGCTGAAAGCCTCGTATACCCAGGCGGCGATCAATGCGATGCGGTCGTCTGAAGCCTCGGTGTGCGAAAACTGTGGATACGAAACGGAAGCCGGCGCAAAGTTCTGCTCGCGCTGCGGACGTCCCCTCTAGAATTCGTGCGCTTCGAGTTTCTTCCGTGCGACGCGCACCGGGAGAAAAGTCGCTGTCATACAAACCACAGCGGCAAGACCGAATCCCCACACCATCTCGAAAGGATCTCGTGTAGCGCCAAAAGATTTTGAGGCGAGGTAGCTGAATACAGGCCTTGCTTCGAGCGTGATGACTGAGCCGATCACGACAATCGATGCCATCATGAACATGAGACCGCCGAATGATGTCGGAATCTGCGCTGCGTTCTCAGTGTCGAATCGCGGATATAGTGTCCCGAATCCAACCGCCAGGCCGGCGATTGCAAAAGTCATCATCGTGATCGTCACCACTGACACCACCATGATGAAGTCGGTCACTTTCATCAGGTATCCGGTGGTGAAAACCAGGCCGAGCGCAAAGAACAACAGAGGAATCGTCCCGACCCAGAATTTTGACCAGAGAAGGTCGCGAATCGGAAGCGGGCTCGACCGGAGGAGCCACATCGTGCGTCCCTCGAGGCTTACTCCGGGAAAAATGAATCGCGCCGCAATCGATGCGATGATGAATCCCGCAAGAACGAGATTCAAAAATGGAATGAGGTTCGCCACAAAGAACGAGACGCCTTCTCCCTTCATCGGAAGGAACTTGATGTTCGCGATGTAAACCACCACGAGCACCGCCAGCAGAATCAGCTGAGACCATTGAGTGGTGTCGCGGAAGAACAGCCGTACTTCCTTCATCACGAGCTCGCGCCGCACCAGGCCAAGCGGTGAGAGCAGCCGCTGAAACACGCCGGAGAAAATGCTCTGGCGAACCCAGCGGTCTCCGCTCTCCTGCGCCTTTGTGAATCCAATCGGATACAGCGCTCTCTGAATCAATGCGCCGAGGACGCAGAATGCGCCGGCGGTTGACCAGAGGAGATAGAGGGGAAGCGGGTCGGGCTCGCCTCCGAGCCAGCTCATGATCGATGTCTGCACCCATTCGTTGGGCAGCCAGGGCGAAGTTGGCGTGCGCAGTATAGAGATGAATTCGATGAGCGACCTGAACCCTTCAGGACGTGCAAGCTGTTCGGGCCGCATGAGTCTGAAGAGAAGAATCACTCCGCCTGCCGCCAGAACGGCAATGACGCTCAGAATGTCTTTCGTCCGTCGCGCAGGAAAAACATTTACCAGGATGAGCGTGATTGCGGATCCGATCACCGTCGGAAGAATCAGGAACGGCACGAAACTGCTGAATACCACGAACACGAACATCGGTCCGCCGTGGTAGACAACTCCATATGCCGCAAAAAGGGGAACCGCCATCAGCACGACCATCCAGCTCGAGTGCGCGCACGTTTCCACCAGTTTTGCCGCGTACAGCCTCAGCCAGTCGACAGGTCCTGCTACAAGAAGATCGAGATCCTTTGCGAGAAAGAATGTCGAGAGTGAGCTGATCACATTCGACAACAGCAGCATTCCGAAGAAGCTGATGAGAATGAGACCAAGCAGCTTTCCTGCGAGCAGCGGTCCGATTTCAGGAATGCCGCGAAAGTATGCGAGCAGTCGATACAGAATCGCGAAGATGAAGCCCCAGAAAACGAGGCCGATTATCGCGAGCGCGCCAAACCTTCCCGCGACACCGGTCTGCGTTTTCAAGGCGCGCGACCGCATGCTCTGCCACTTGGGCGAAAGCAGGTGAATAAAAGTCGGCCCGCGACTCTGTGCTCTGTTATCTCTTGCGTGGCGCGCAGCGCCCTCTGCTACCTCGACGTTCTGCACGCTATGCGTCCAGGACGTCTACGAATTCCCGCGCCGCGTTCTCTCCCGTGAGCTTGAGGAAAATCTCCTCCAGTCCCTGAGTTCCCGTTGTCGACTCCGCTCGCAGCTCGTCCATCGTTCCGAGCGCGCGAATCTTTCCGGATTGAATGATCCCGATTCTGTCGCACATAGTCTCGGCGACTTCGAGCGTATGCGTCGACATCATGATCGTATGCCCGCGTCGCGTGTATTCGCGGAAAAGATCCTTGAGAATTCGCGCTGCCTTTGGATCGAGGCCAACCATCGGCTCGTCGACGACTATGACATCGGGCTTGTGAATGAATGCGCTCGAGATGATGAGCTTCTGGCGCATTCCGTGGCTGTAGCTCTCCACGAGCTCGTCGCGCCATTCATCGAGATCGAAAAGCGTGAGCAGCTCGCGGCCGCGATGCTCGATCTGCTTTCCGCTCTGGCTGTAGATGCCCGCAACGAAACGCAGGAATTCCGAGCCGGTGAGCTTCTCGTAGATGTACGGCCGGTCAGGGATGTAACCGAGGATCGACTTCGACGCCATTGGATTGGCGGTCACGTCGACGTCGGCAATCTTCACCGTGCCGCCCGATGGCCGAAGTATTCCGGCAATCATGCGGAGCGTTGTGGTTTTGCCCGCCCCGTTTGGCCCCAGAAAACCGAACAGCTCGCCTTTGGGTACGGTGAGGTCTATCGAATCCACTGCGGTGAACGATCCGTACCGCTTGGTAAGTGATTTGAGCTCGATCATAG
>DASROK010000278.1:0-3600 GCA_035646915.1 Gemmatimonadaceae bacterium | reverse complement strand
CCATAACGCTTCCCCATAACGATAGGGAAAGAAGCGACTGTCGGACGTAAGCTGTTTGATCGTTGGCAGCTTGTTTTGTAAAACTGCGTCGCGCATCCACATCGCCGTGTGCGGATCGTCGCGACCAAGTGACAGATATTCTGCGGTCCCTTCAACGACCCAAAGAGGAAGACCCATCATGCCTGCTTGTCCACCGAAGGTCCTGTCGTTCGCGAGATCATACTGGAACACGTGCACCATTTCGTGTCCGAGCACGTGGTCGTTGTCGCGGTAGACGCCGGTGAGCGGCATGATGAGGCGGTCGCGCAGAGCTTCGGTCACGCCGCCGGTGCCTTCTGTGAGCTGATCGGAAACCGCATTTGTCTGTTGGAAGTCGGGTTGATCGGCGTAAATGAGAATCGGTTTCCGCTTTGTCAGCTGATGTCCAAATAATGCGCTGAGTCTCGTTTCCCACCTTTCGGCGATGCGTCCCATGTCACGAGCGGCGTCCGCTTCGGCTGGATAGAAATGCAGATTGAAATGCGCGGTGTGCAGTACGCTGAAGTCGAAGTTCTCGTACTGGACCTTATTGCGTCCGAAGTATTGGGCGCTGGACTGCGAAGGGGCGGCAATAAATGAGAGTCCGAGCGCGGCGAGACCGAGGGAAGTATGTATGGGCTTCATTATGGTTTTGCTGTGTCACCTCCCTGTTTTGCATCATCTATTCCGACAAGGCGAAAAAAGGTGTGGCGTGCTGCAACGAATTGCATTCCGGGGGCGAAGAACTGCTACGGACCGGCGAGTGTCATAAGCGGCTGGAAACGTGTCTAACCATTACGTAAGCTTTGATGCCCCACTGCTCACGGAGTAAAGAAGCTTTGATTCCGCGATTTGCTCTACTTGTATCGCTCGCGTTTGGCGTCTCAATTGGATGTTCCGCACATCGAGGCACTGGGCACCAGCCGAATCGTAGTAGCACATACGCCGGGCCCAACGGTCACAAGATGGTCGTGATCCCCGCGAGCGAGTTCGTGATGGGGTCGCCTCCGAGTGAAGCGGGACGATCGCAAGTTGAAACCGCTCATAGAGTGCGGATCCCACGAGCGTACGCGCTCGCGACTACCGAAGTTACCAATGAGCAATTTGCGCACTTCCTCTCCGCGGTTCCGGATTATGCAGCTCGATGGAAGCGAGCAACTACTGCGCGGTTCGGCGATCCGCCGCGCTACGCCCGGTATTCACGCACGCCCGACAGCCCGCAGGTTGGCGTGAGCTGGTACGATGCTGCGCGCTACTGCAATTGGCTCAGTGAAGTGGCAGGTATTCCGAAAGAGGAGTGGGTTTATCCCGACAGCATCGATGCCGACGCGGGCCTCGATCTCCCACCGAATTATTTACATCGAACCGGATATCGTCTCCCGACTGAAGCTGAATGGGAGAACGCTGCGCGCGCGGGCACCACCACCGCGTGGCATTTCGGAAATGATCAGACCTTACTGCCTCAATACGGTTGGTATGATGCAAACACCAACAAAGAGCTGATACATCCAGTCGCCGAGCGCAAACCAAATCAATGGGGATTGTTCGACATGCTCGGCAACGTGTGGGAGTGGACATTCGATAGGCGAAGACCTTACCCATCGAACGACCACGTCACCGATGACGTCGAGGATTCTGTCCTCCACGTATCGAACGCAGCAGCTCGCACGCGACGCGGCGGGTCGTTTGCCTATGAGTGGTTTACGCTGAGGTCTGCACATCGCGGTGACACAACGTATTTTCCCAATCAAACGCGCGACGGTGTGGGCTTCCGTGTCGCGCGCACCATGCCTCATCAGTGACGCTTTCACGAGGACGAGCAATGCAATTCGATACGATCGTACGTGGCGGTAACGTCGTTACGCCGACAGGCACGTCGAAAACTGATATTGGAATCGTCGGCGAGAAAATCGCCGCGATTGGTCCGGATCTAAATGGTTCACCTGGTGCAAAGATTATCGATGCATCCGGGCATCACGTGATTCCAGGTGTGCTCGACGTTCACGTACATCTCGAGCTTCCCTTCTGCGGCACGACGTCGTCGGACGATTATCGCAGCGGCACTCGCGCGGGCGCGCGTGGTGGTGTAACGACGCTCATCGATTTTGCGATTCCCTACGCCGGCGATTCGTTGAACGACGCCGCCGACAACTGGATGAAGAAAGCGGAAGGCAAAGCGATGATCGACTACACGTTCCACATCTGCATCACGCGGTGGAACGAGCACAAGGATCAGATCAAGGGAATGGTCGATCGTGGATTCACGACGTTCAAGGAATTCATGATCTACAAGTCCGAGGGTTGGCAGTCAGACGACAAAGCGTTGTTCGGCACGCTCGAGAAGATGAAGGAATACGGAACGATGCTTCTCGTGCACTGCGAGTCAGCGGATGTTCTGGATGAGCTGATCTCGCGATATCACACGCCGGAATTGATGAAGCAACACGGCGCAACGCTGCATGCCATCACTCGGCCGAATTTCGTGGAGGCTGAGGCAATTCAGAGAGTTATCATGTGGAGTGAGGCGACTGGCGGGCAGCTCTACATCGTGCACATGTCGACGAAAGAAGGCGCTGACATCGTGAAGGCGGCACAAAAGCGTGGAGTGCCAGTCGTTGCTGAGACCTGCGCGCAGTATCTCGTTCTCGATGATTCGAAATTCGAGGGGGAGGACGGGCACCTGTTTGCGTGCTGTCCGCAGATCAAGAAGCCGGATGACATCGATCGCTTGTGGAAGGGACTCAAAGACGGTGAAGTGTCGGTCGTTTCAACCGACACGTGCACGTTCACACGTGAGCAGAAGGCGATGTGGGAGGGTGATTGGACGAAGATTCCGATGGGAATGCCGGGGCTCGAGACTTTGATGCCTGTTGTCTACACACACGGTGTGCTGAAGAAGCGAATATCGCTCGAGGACATGGTGTCGAAGCTGTGCACGACTCCGGCGAAGGTGATGGGGTTGTATCCGCGGAAGGGTGCAATCGAAGTTGGAGCTGATGCTGATCTTGCAATCATTCATCCGACGCTAAGCCATTGCGTCGATTGCGCGACGATGGAGACGAATGCGGATTGGTCCCCGTATCAGGGGTGGAATCTCGCCGGCTTTTCACGTACTACTATTTCGCGCGGTGATGTGATCGTGGATGACTATGCCGTTGTCGGTCGCGAAGGGAGAGGGCAATGGCTGCCGAGAACGCGCGCAGGACTGCAGAGTGCGTGAAAATTAGAAATTCGCGCGTGTCCACCTGATGGACTGGTTCGCCAAGGTATTCATTCGAGCGAGTCTTCTCTGGTTTGTCGCCGGAATCACACTCGGCGTAGCGATGGCGATTCATCCCGCGTGGGTGGTATATCGCCCGGCTCACGCGCACATGAATCTCGTTGGATTCGTGGTGATGATGATCTTTGGCGTCGGCTACCAGATGCTTCCGAGATTTTTCGGTCACCCGATTCACAACAGGAAGCTGGCCGTCGCGCACATCTG
Source organism: Gemmatimonadaceae bacterium (assembly GCA_035646915.1). Taxonomy (GTDB): domain Bacteria; phylum Gemmatimonadota; class Gemmatimonadetes; order Gemmatimonadales; family Gemmatimonadaceae; genus UBA4720. The sequence continues at coordinate 98 of DASROK010000278.1, read as the reverse complement.
GCTCGCCAACATTGGTCTCGCTGCGTTAGTGCTCGGATTTTTTCTCGCGCCAAACATCGGCGCGACCAGCATTCCCGTCACGGCCACGGGTGGAATAC
>DASROK010000277.1:0-5984 GCA_035646915.1 Gemmatimonadaceae bacterium | reverse complement strand
CGACTCTTCGTAGGTCGCAAGGTTACGCAGGTCAGCCTTCATCGACGCGACGTATGCCTTTTCCTTGGTGTTCGCGAACTTGGGAATCGCAATCGCGGCAAGAATGCCGATGATGACGACCACGATGAGAAGCTCGATCAGTGTGAATCCCTTCTTTCTGCTTGTCATTTGTTATCTCTCCATGCTGATTTGTGGAACGTACGGTCCGCCCTGAAGACGACCGTGCCGCAAACAGGCAACGGTTTTTTTGTTTATTCAGTTGGCACGGGATGCACGAGCGTGGGACAGGCTGTCTGAGAGACTCAGCATCCTGACAATCCGTGGATCATTTCCGTCCGCTGCCGCGCCAGCCGAAGCGACAGCGCGAGCTTCTTCTATGCGTCCCAGTCGCAATAGGCAAAGCGAAGTATTCGCGCGGAGGGCAACGTTCCGCGGCGTGATCTCGAGTGCGCGGAGATACAGGCCGGTTGCACGCGGACACATGCCTGCCATGCTCAGCTGGTCCGCGGCAGATCCAAGCAAGAGTGGATCATCCTTGCGGCCAAGAGAAACCGCGAGGAGCATCTCCTCGATTGACGCGCGTGGTCCTCTGGTCACTGCGAGGTAAGCGCCAAGCATCCAGTGCGCGCGCGAGCTCGATGGAACGTCGAGCACCGTCTGTCTGAAGAGAGTCTCGTTGTCCCGCCACACGGGTGCGCGGTCGAGACTCCTGATCGCTCCGGCAACAACGATGACTGAGACCACGGCAGCGGTCGCAGCTCGTGCAGCGAAGCCACTCCTGTTTGCGTAATCCCACAGTGCGACTATTCCAATCGCAACGGCAATGAGAACTCCAGCACTGGCGAGGAACAGCGTCCGCTCAGCGAGAACGAAGCCTGTCACGATCAACAGATTGCTTGGAATGGCCAGCGTAATCACTACCCAGAGCAATGCGAACGTCACTGTGGGTAATGACCGTCTGAGTCGCCAGCCGGCTATTGCGCATCCTGCTACGACAAGGATGCCCGGTAACATCACGGCACTGAATTCCGTTGCGACATGCGTGCGCGGGAACGAGTAGTCAGCCGACAGATCCGCAGGCCAGAAGAACAGCCGCACCCATTCGACAATCACGGCCAACATCGTCAGCAGCCGGGCTGCAAACGATTGTCCGCGAAACAGCTCGTTCATGCCGCCGGCGCGCAACCCTCCAGCCACAACGGTTCGAATCACCACGAACACAACAGCAGTTATGAATAGAGCGCCAACCAGCGGAATCAACTTGCGGACGCGCTGTGATACATTCTGTGATTCACCGACGATCAGCACATCTGCTGCAGCAAGAATTGCCGGCAGAACGATTGCGTGCTCCTTGAAAAGGCACGCAGCAATGTAGAGGAACGAGATGAATGCGATGTCAGCCGGCCTGAGATCACCGCGGCGTCTCGCACGCACGAACCACAGCGTCGCAATGAATACCAGCAGCGCAACCCACAATTCCGCCTGACCAACAACGTTCGCAAAAACTTCCACGTGTACCGGATGAACCGCGAAGAGAGCTCCAGCAATCAGTGCAGTGGCCGGTGTGGCGAGCTCCTCCACGAGCAGGTAAAACGCAACGCATGTTGCCGCAAACAGGATGCTGCTGAAAATGTGAAAGACCAGTGGCGATCCGCCTCCGATCACCCACTGAGTCGCAAATGCGAGCATTGTGAGCGGGCGGTAGAGGCTCGCTCCTTCCTCGGGAGGCCAGTATGTCTGGCCGAATAATCTCCAGGCGGAATCGAGACTGTGCACGCGCGCGTTGTCGGCGATGATGTGCACATCGTCGAGCGCGAATCCATTACGAAGTGCAGATGCCGTTACAACAAGCGCAATGAGCGCGACAGCAATCGCGCCCGCGCGGCGATCCATCTTCACGCCGCGTCTAAGCCGAATCGCGAGAGCTTTCTGTAAAGAGTCGACGGATCGATGCCGAGGACTTCAGCTGCGCGCGACTTGTTTCCGCCTTCGCTTCCCAGGACCCACATGATGTACGCGCGCTCGATTGCGTCGAGCGGCGGATTCGGAGTCGTACGCTCGGCAGTGAGCGGCTCCGACTTGCGCTCGCGAACCTTGTCGGGGAGCGCAGCGGGATGAATGGTGCCGTTGCTCGCGAGAATAACTGCGCGCTCGATTGCGTTCTCCAGCTCTCTCACGTTTCCCGGCCACGAATATTCCTGAAGCTGCGCTGCCGCCTCAGGACTGAGCTGCTTCACTTCCTCGCCGCGCTTTTTTGCGATCTCGACGAGGAATGATTCAGCAAGGACTGGTATATCATCGCGCCGCTCCCTGAGCGGCGGAATCTCGATCGATATCACGTTCAGACGATAGTAGAGATCGCTGCGGAAATTTCCGCGCGCGATCTCGTCGTCCAGCTTGCGATTCGTAGCTGCGACAAGGCGCGTATCGATTGGAAGCGGCTCGGTTGCGCCGACGGGAATGACTTCACGATGCTGAAGCACGCGCAGCAGCTTAACCTGAGTCGCCGCCGTTGTCTCACCAATTTCATCCAGGAAGAATGTTCCCTTCTCTGCGGCGGCGAAGAGTCCTGACTTGTCCTTCACGGCGCCTGTGAACGATCCCTTCACGTGACCGAACAGCTCGCTCTCGAGGAGACTCTCGGGCAGAGCGCCGCAGTTGATCGACACAAACGGTCCCGATGCACGCATCGAGAGCTCGTGGATGTATCGCGCGACTACTCCTTTGCCAGTTCCCGATTCTCCCTGAAGCAGAACTGTCGAATCACTTGCTGCGACAGTTTCCGCAACATTCAGGACGTCCAGCCACGCGCGATTGTTTCCCATGGGGCGGAGACTCACGTCGCGCTTCTTTATCTCGCGCTTCAGCGCACGATTCTCCGTCTTGAGCTGGCGCGTCTCGGCAGCACGCTTCACGATTGCAACCAGTGCGTCGTTCTGAAACGGCTTCTGCACGTAATGGAACGCGCCGTCATTGACGGCGGATATGGCTGACTGAAGAGATGCCTGTGCGGTCATGAGAATGACCGGCATGTCAGGATCATGAGCCTTTGCAGCTGAAAGGACGTCGAGACCTCCTACCGAAGGCATTCGAATGTCCGAGATGATTATGTCTGGCTGAATTGCCGCGATCTGGTCGATTCCCTGCTTGCCGCCAAACGCGACATGCGCGGCGAATCCTTCGTTCTTGAGAAGGATTCTCAGCGTGTCTACAATCGCGGACTCATCATCTATTATGAGTACCGTCGGGCGGACTTCCTGGGCTTGCATTAGCTGGCGATTGTCTCGACTTGGGGAGTACGATCGTGAACCTTGTCTCTTCACCGGCTTGACTCACGGTGACAAGACCTCCGTGAGCCTGTACGGCACGCTGGACTATGGAAAGGCCAAGTCCACTGCCGCCCGGCTTAGTTGTGACGAAGGGATCGAACAATCGGTCACGAATTTGGGGCGCTATCCCCGGCCCCTGGTCGGTGACAAGCACACCGTACGCCCCGCCCGCAAATTCCGGGTGCCCATCAGGAAGCTGATGCGGCTGAAGCTCACCTCCTTCGAGAAGAACATCCCTGTTTGGAGGAGATGCCTGCACGGCGTTCAGCAAAAGGTTGAAGAAAGCGCGGTGTATCAGGTCTTCGTCGCCTTCGATTGTCATCGGCGCTGCCGGGAACTTCTCGACGATCTTCACCCCGTCCGCGATACCGGGCTGACTGCTCGCCAGGTGAGCCGCATTCTTTGCGATTGCGATCAGATCGAGCGTCTGGACGTGAGTCATTCCCGCGCGGGCAAAATCCAGAAACTCCGACAGCACTCTGGACAGTCGGTCAGACTCTCTCTGTACGAGAGCGCTGAGAATTTTTTCATCGTCCGACGCGCGGGGCATTCGTGACAGCTGCTCCACCGCGCTCCGAATCGATGCAAGCGGATTCTTGATTTCGTGCGCCAGTGATGCACTCAGCTCCGCAATTCCCTCGAGGCGTTCCGCACGCACAAGAAGGTGCCGAACATCAGCTTCACGAAGACGAAATGCCGCGATCTCCTGTGCAAGCTCTTCGCTCGCTGTGCCCGCGGCGCGAAGACGGGCAGCGATCACTCCGCTGCTCAGCGCGACAACTGTGAACACCACGAGCTGCATCAGCAGCGCCGTGTCAGCCTGGCCTCCGTGCAGAAGCATTGCGTCGGCGAAATACAGAACCATGCCAAGGCTTGCGACGAGTGGCACGCCAGACGGGACGACAAGGAGGGCGCTCACCGCAATCACGAGAATGTAGAGCGGCGCGAGCTGCGATTGACCATCCGACCAGGTCACGTGCACCGCGGCTGTGACCAGCAGCATGTCGAACGCGACCTGCAGATAAATGAACTGCTGTCCAGGCTCGTGCCCGGTGAGGTCGGTCCAGATGAACGAGGCAGCGGTGAACGCGAGCGCGCCTACCAGGGAAAGCGAGACAATCATCGTACGCTCGGCACCCGATCCGAGGCCGGCGACGACTATCGCGAGAAACAGGACCGCGGCCAGCGCCAGGCGCCCGGTGTAAAGCCAGCGCAGGATTCGGCGCGGGTTGAAGGTCACCGGTTTGTCGCGGACAAGTGAGGCGATTCCAGGCTCCGTGAGGGTTTAGCGCGTCCAAATTGACCCGCACCGTTGGTTCAGTCAATTCCGGACCCACTACTATATAGATTTATCGGATATGAATCTCCTGGCCCTTTTTCAGGGTCCGACCGAACACCTCGGCATGGGTGAGGTATCCGCCCGCCTTGGTGTCGTTCTGCTTTTGGTGGCGCTTAACGCCTTCTTCGTGGCCGCCGAATTCTCCCTTGTCGCTGTAAGACGAAGCCGCATCGACGAGATGGCCGAGTCCGGTGATGCCGGCGCGCGAAAGGTTCAGAAGGCGCTCGACCATCTCGACCGCTACATCGCCGGTACGCAGCTCGGCATTACAATCGCCTCGCTTGCGCTTGGATGGGTCGGCGAACCTGCGATGGCCGTTCTCATCGACGGGTTTCTCGGACTGTTCGGGCTGCCGCCCGCGGGACAGGGGGTTCACAGCGGAGTAGCTCTGGCCTTCAGCTTCTTCTTCCTGACGTTCCTTCACATCGTGCTTGGCGAGCTGGCCCCAAAGTCGCTGGCACTCGTGAATCCGGAAGGCGTCTCGAAGATGGTAAGCACGCCGCTGAGCTTGTTCTCCCGCGTAATGTCACCGGTGATCTGGCTCTTCAACGGTGCCGCGAATTCTATCCTCAGGGTTTTTGGGGTCGCACCGTCATCGGAGGCGCACAGCCATTCGCCTGAAGAGCTGCGCCTTCTCGTGATGCAGGCACGCGCGCATGGAACACTCGATGAGTCCGACAGCGCAATGCTCGCCGGCGTGTTCGATTTCCATGAGAAGAAAGCTCGGGACGTAATGCGCCCACGAACGGAGATCGTAGCCCTCGACATCAATTCCACTGAAGAGGAAGTGTGGCAGGTTGTGCGTGAAGAGAGGTACTCACGATATCCTGTGTACCGCGAATCGGTCGACGATCTCGTAGGTGTGTTTCTCGCCAAGGACTTATGGCTGAATCAGAGTGCGGCGCCGTTCAATCTCGCGGAGCTTACGCGCGAGCCGCTTTACGTTCCTGACTCCAGGCCGGCGGAAAAAGTTCTCGACGATCTGCGAAAGACGCGTGCACACATGGCTGTCGTTCTCGACGAGTATGGAGGAACTGCCGGCATCATCACGATGGAAGATCTCATCGAAGAAGTTATCGGTGACATTGCTGACGAATACGACATGGCTGCACGGACCGCGATCGAGTCGAATGGAGTTCTCGAGCTGGATGGCACGATGTCCCTGATCGATGTCCGCTCCGACCATCGCGTGCAGATTCCCGAAGGCGACTGGACCACACTCGGTGGATATGCATTCGCCAAGCTCGGCCGTCTTCCGCGAATGGGAGACAGAGTTCCTGTTCCCGGAGGCGAGCTCGAAGTGATTGCGATGGATG
>DASROK010000276.1:0-3927 GCA_035646915.1 Gemmatimonadaceae bacterium | reverse complement strand
AGCATTACAAAGCCGCAGCTGACGCAAAGCGCGGAGCTCAATTCACAAAGCTCATTCGCGAAATCACAATGGCCGCCAAGCTCGGCGGCGGTGATCCCGCAGGAAATCCCCGGCTCCGAACGGCAATCGAAACGGCACGGGCAGCGTCGATGCCAAAGGACAACATCGAACGCGCAGTCAAGAAAGGAACAGGCGAGCTCGAGGGCGTCGAATATCAGGAGATCACGTACGAAGGCTACGGTCCCGGCGGAGTTGCAATCCTGATTTTCGCGATGACCGACAACGCGAATCGGACTGTGGCCGAGGTGCGGCACAAACTCTCGCGCGGTGGCGGGAATCTTGGAGCTGCAAATTCTGTTTCATGGATGTTCGAGAGAAAAGGCCAGCTCTATCTCGATGCCACGAAATATCCTGAAGACGATGCGCTCGAGGCCGCGCTCGACGCCGGCGCAGAAGATTTCAAAGCGGAAGATGAGCGTTACGAGATCACAACCGATCCAGCGAGCATGCATACCGTCCGCTCGGCACTCGAATCAAAGGGATACGAGATCGCCGAAGCCGAGATTGCATCAGTTCCGAAGAATCTCGTGAGCGTGAGCGGCTCGACGGCCGAATCGCTCGTGAGGCTGCTTGAAGAGCTCGAGGAGCTCGACGATGTACAGAGAGTTGCGGCCAACTGCGATATTGAAGAGTGAACAGAGGGCTGACGCCACGCAGAGTTAGCAGAGAAACACCGTGATCGTGTTGGGAATAGATCCCGGTACTGCCGTTACGGGATACGGCGTTGTGAAAGGCGATCGCATGGCCGCGCCCCATCTAATCGAGTGCGGAATCATCCGCACCAAACCGCGCGATTCACTCGCATCGAGGCTTCAGGAAATTCACGCCGGCGTTGTCGAGCTCATTCAGCGTCATCGGCCTGATGCTTTGTCGATCGAAGATGTTTTCTATGCGCGCAACGTCCGCACGACTGTCGTACTCGGCCACGCGCGCGGAGTGATTCTGCTCGCGGCCGCGAATGCACGAATTGAGATTGCGGAATATCCGCCCGCCGAGATCAAGAAAGCTGTGGTCGGCGCAGGTGGTGCAACGAAGGAGCAGGTTCAATTCATGGTAATGCGCCTCCTCCGCCTCAAAACACCGCCTCAGCCATCCGATGCGTCTGACGGTGTCGCCGCTGCCCTCGCCCATATAATGAACCCCCGTAGTTTGTCAGAATTCAGCATTCAGCATTCGTAATGATCTCTCACATCACCGGCACTCTCAGCAGCAAAGACATCGATCGCGTCGATGTAATGACAGCGAGTGGCGTTGGCTACGAGCTCCAGATTCCGCTCGGAGTTTTCGAGACTCTCCCAAAACAGGGAGACAAAATTTCGCTGCACACATATCTCGTCGTGAAAGAAGACGGATGGCAGCTGTTCGGGTTCTCCAGCGTTTTTGAGAGAAGACTCTTTCAGAAACTTCTTACAGCAAATGGAGTCGGCCCTTCGCTTGCGCTCGGCCTCATGTCAGCGCTCTCTGCAAATCGTCTCGTCAGAGCGATTCAGGAAAAGGACATCCCGACACTGCAGGGTGTTCCTCGAGTCGGACGAAAAAAAGCGGAACGGCTCATACTCGATCTCGCCGACAAGCTCGACGGCATTGGCGGTGAAGAAGGAGTGCCTCGCGTTGCCGGCGGAGCCGCAGAAGATGCGATGCGCGCGCTTGTCTCACTCGGCTACAACAATGCCGATGCTGAAAAGGGAGTTCGCGCTGCGCTCGATGCAGGCGGCGGAGGTCTCTCCGCCGCGGAGCTGATCAGAGCAGCTCTCGGCAAGCTGGGCGGACGATAAGAAAAGCAATTAACCGCCGAGCGCGCTGAGCCCGCCGATACATCAGAAACACAATTCTTGGAATTTCTCGGCGCGCTCGGCGCGCCCGGCGGTTAATTTTTCGTTTCATTTCGCAGCTTGGGAAAGCAACATGATTCACACAGCTCATCGGGCGTCGACCTTCCAGGAATCAGTGATTCGCGAGATGACGCGTGTCGCGAATCAGCACGGGGCGATCAATCTCGCTCAGGGCTTTCCCGATTTTGCGATGCCGGAGCCCATGAAGGATGCTGCATGTGCAGCGATTCAAGGCGACATCAATCAGTACGCGATCACGTGGGGAACGCCGGCCTTGAGGCTCGCGATCGCTGAGAAGTACCGCAGATGGTATGACATGGACATCGATCCGGATCGCGAGATCACAGTGACGTGTGGTGCAACCGAAGCAATGGCTTCGGTTTTTCTTGCGCTCGTCGATCCCGGGGAGGAAGTGATCGTCTTCGAGCCGTACTATGAGAACTACGGACCCGACGCGATTCTCGCGGGTGCAAAGCCTGTCTTCGTTCCACTTGAGGGACTGGAGTGGAAGCTCGATCCCGAGAAGCTCCGCGCCGCATTCTCGGATCGCACACGTGCAATTGTCGTCAACACTCCGCACAATCCGACCGGCCGGGTCTTTACGCGCGAAGAAATCGGATTGATCGCCGAGCTTTGCCAGAAGCACGATGCGATTGCGATAACCGATGAGATCTACGAGCACATTCGCTATGCAGGCGGCCATCATGTTCTTGCGACATGGCCCGGAATGCGCGAGCGCACGGTGACGATTTCAGGATTGTCCAAGACATTCAGCTGCACCGGCTGGAGACTCGGCTACGCCATAGCGCCATTCGAGATGACGTCTCCCATCCGGAAGGTCCATGACTTCCTGACGGTCGGAGCCCCTGCACCGCTGCAGACCGCGGGCGCAATCGGAATGGCATTCGGCGCCGATTACTACAATGAGATGGCGCTCGAGTATCGCGAGCGGCGGGATCTCATGGTCACCGCGCTCGACGAAGCGGGATTCAAGTTCTGTTCGCCTGAGGGCGCCTACTATATACTCGCAGACTTCACCGGAATCAGTGATCTGAGAGGTGTGGACTTCGCGATGTGGCTTGCAAAGGAGATAGGCGTAGCTACCGTACCGGGTACGAGCTTCTATCACGAGCCGAAGCTGGGCGAGCACGTAACGCGATTTGCTTTCTGCAAGAAGAAGGAGACGCTCGAGAAAGCCGCTGAGAGGCTCGCCGCTATCACCGCAAAGGTTTGACTCTATTTCGGCGTCTATTCGGCTTATATTGAAAGCCTGATGACCCGCGCAGAAATCACCACGCCCGAAGAGCTCGCTGACGAATCCGTCGTCGAGCTTTCCCTTCGACCTCAGCGGCTCGCTGAATTCATCGGGCAGCCCAAGGTGAAGGACTCGATGCGGATCTACATAGATGCAGCACTCTCGCGCCGCGAGCCCCTCGACCACACCCTCTTCTTCGGACCCGCCGGACTCGGCAAGACAACACTGGCCGAGCTGATCGCGAGAGAGATGGGCGTGAATATCCGGACCACTTCGGGGCCGGCGCTCGAAAAACCCGGCGATCTGGTCGGAACGCTGACCAATCTTCGCGAAGGCGACATTCTCTTCATCGACGAGATTCATCGCCTGCGTCCGGTGATCGAAGAGTTCCTTTATCCAGCGATGGAAGATTATCGCATCGACATCCGGCTGTCCGAGGGTCCGAAAGCACAGACAATCACGATGCCGATCGAGAAGTTCACGCTCGTCGGTGCAACCACGCGCCTCGGCATGCTGACTCCGCCAATGCGCGCGCGATTCGGGATCGAACAGCGGCTGAACTTCTATCCCGCGTCTGAGCTGGAAGAGATTGTCCGTCGCACTGCTGACGTTCTCAAAGTGCAGATCGACGATGGTGGCGCTGAGGAGATTGCATGCAGATCGCGCGGAACTCCACGCGTTGCGAACAGACTGCTGAGACGCATTCGCGATTTCGCGCAGGTGAAATCAGGCGGCAACATCACACGCGATGTCGCAAAGGAAGCTCTCAAGCTGCTCGAC
>DASROK010000275.1:0-2415 GCA_035646915.1 Gemmatimonadaceae bacterium | reverse complement strand
CATAGATGACGACAAGCCTGCTCCTTCGTTTCCAACAGCGAGTGCAAGGCGCGCCGGAGGGTCGACTGTATCGACGGAGGTTCCTGCGGTGTCTGCTCCCCACAGCTCGGCCTTTTCACTCGCGAGGAAACTCATGAGACTCTCAGAGGTAGTATGGAATGCGGGGTGGTGAAAGCTCGTACCCATTGCGGCACGCACCACCTTCGCATTCCAGATGTCCACGGTTCCGGGAAGTGCAACTGTTGCGTCAGCACCAAGCGCGGCGGCTGTTCGGAGAATCGTTCCGACATTTCCCGGATCCTGTAATGCATCGAGTACAAGGAGCCTCAATGATCTCTTTCCGGTGAGCTGATTGAATGAGTGCTGCGGAATCTCGGCGATGGCGATGACGCCTTGCGGAGATTCCGTTTCGGCGGCGCTTCTGAATTCAGCTTCGTTGACGTTGGCCGATTCTGCTCCGCGCTCGCTGATAGCTGCGCGCAGCGCGAGTCCTCTGGGAGCGTCATCGAGCTGAGGCGCCGTGAGGATGCCGCGGATCTCGAGAGGGGATTTCAACAGCTCCTCGACGGAGCGCACTCCTTCTGCCACAAAAAGCGAATGCTTTTCGCGTGATTTCCTGCGTTTCAGGTCGCGTGCAAGTGTCAGAAGCCTCAATCGGTGAACCAGTTACGGGATGGAATAGGACTTGCTTTTTGAGCGAGGCGTGCAATTTACCGCGGGAGCTAATATGAAACGAATTTTTGCGTCTTTGGCGCTTGTAATATCGATGACCGCGTGCGGGGTCTCCCAGCAGCAGGAGATCCAGATGGGACAGGACTATTCCCAGCAGATCAACGCACAGCTTCCGATCATCAGCGACCCGGAGATCAACCGGTATGTCAACGTGCTCGGCGACCAGATAGCCAGCCGCACCAGCCGCGCCGATCTTCCGTGGCGTTTCTACGTAGTCGATTCGCGCGAGGTCAATGCGTTCGCGGTTCCGGGCGGATATGTGTACGTGAATCGCGGACTGATCGAGCGCACCAGCAAGATGGATGAGCTGGCGGGCGTGCTCGGGCACGAGATCGGACACGTGGTTCGTCGTCACAGCATTCAGCAGATGGAAAAGGCCCAGGGTGCAAATGTCGGTGTAACTCTGGCCTGCATTCTTACGAGCATCTGCAACAGCCAGGTGGCTCAGGCCGGAATCAACATCGCTGGCGGCGCGATCTTCGCGCGCTTCTCACGGCAGGATGAGCTCGAGGCAGATCAGGAAGCTGTCGCCAATACGGTTCGCGCCGGCATCAATCCCGAAGGGATCGTGACGATGTTCCAGAAGCTGATCGATGAGAGAAAGACTCGTCCGTCCGCGGTAGAGGGCTGGTTTGCGACACACCCGATGGAGGAAGATCGTATCCAGGCAGCTCAGGCCACGATCAACAGCATTCCTGCATCACAGCGGAACGGAACCCGGAACACGAGCAACTACAATTCCTTCGTCGCACGCATTCGTTCGCTTCCTGCACCCCGTCAGTAACGCAGTCAGTCAGCATTCAGAATTCAGCATTTGCTTTACGAAGGATGCGCCGTGGCTTGCCGCGGCGCATTTTTCGTAAATGCACATTGCTCTCACAATCGCAGGCTCTGATTCAGGCGGCGGCGCAGGAATCCAGGCCGATCTCAAGACGTTCCACCAATTCGGTGTTTTTGGGACGTCGGCAATCACTGCGATCACTGCGCAGAACACTGTTGGCGTAAGCGCATGGCAGGCAGTTCCTGTCGAGCTCGTGCAGAAACAGATAGAAGCGGTGGCTTCCGACCTCTCACCACGTGCTGTGAAGAGCGGGATGCTCGCGACAAAAGAGATTATCTCTGTCGTGGCAGGCGAGATTCGCCGGTTCGAGCTGAAGAATTACGTGCTCGACCCTGTGATGGTCGCGACGTCGGGCGATCTGCTGATCGAGCGGGACGCGGTCAGCGCAATCACTGCTGAGCTGATACCACTTGCGACAGTTGTCACGCCGAACGCAGATGAAGCAACCGTCCTTACCGGCATCGCTATCGAGTCACCGGGCGACATGCGTCGCGCGGCAGAAAGGCTCATGGAGATGGGCGCCCGGGCTGTGCTTCTAAAGGGTGGTCACGTGAGAACCCGGAGCGGCGAAGTAGTGGATCTTCTGTTCGATGGAGAGTTCAGCGAGTTCACACACTCGAGAGTCGAGACGAAGAACACTCACGGAACCGGATGCACTCTGTCAGCGGCGATCGCGGCGAATCTCGCGCTCGGGCTGTCACTTCACGACGCTGTGGGCTCGTCGATCGAATTCGTTCACGAAGCCATCGCGACGGCTCCCGATCTGGGAAGCGGACATGGTCCGCTGAATCACTTCGTGTCGAGTGCCGCCACGAACTCGCGTACGAGCGCCTGAAATCCCA
>DASROK010000274.1:0-2018 GCA_035646915.1 Gemmatimonadaceae bacterium | reverse complement strand
CTGACAATCAGCACCGACACGTCGGAACGCTCGGTCTCGCTCAGGATGGCGGCTTGAGACTCGATGTGAACAGCACGTGCTTCACCGATCAGCGCGGATGCATAACAGAGGATCGCGCCCGGCGGCGCGCGTTCACCGGTTACGACTCCATGGGCGATTATGCTTTCTACCTGTCCGACGTCGACTCACTTGGACAGACGACAGCACCGCGCTCGCAAAGTCTCGTATTCAGTCTGATTGGCGAAGACGGACACATTCACATCAACGCATTCCGGCCCACCCAGCGGATCTACTTCAACGGGAGCACGACGACGAACGCAGGAGATCTACAGTGGCAGGTGCCACTGGCCCCGATCGCGCCAGCCCGTTGATGCGCGGGAAGGAAAAGACGCACGCTTCGTAGGCATCGCTCGAATCCGTCATCCGCTCCTCGCGCGAGATTGCAAGCGCGAGACGCTCCCACATATCGGTGCGGTCACTTCCTGCACGCGATTCGAGAGCGAACTGGGCGTATGCAACATCTTCCGGCGTGAGTCGCGACGGCGAGCCCGCGCCGGAATTCATTATCGAGCTCCACGCAGAAGTATGCCCGAAGCCCAGTGCGTGCATCATCTCGTGCGCAACCACTCGCGAAGTGTGCAGCGTGGCGGTCGATCTGAGGAATACCCGAGCGTCATAAATCCCTCCTGGACTGCTCCATGTCACGAACGTCATACCGTCGTCGTTCGGCATGTTTTTCATGTCGACAACGATGATGTCAGAAGGATCCGAATCGTCGGGGAGAACCGCCGGCTCGAACAGTCGCATTCCCATATCCGCTTCCATCTCGCGGAGTATCGACCAGAACGCCAGCGAATCGTTCTCGCTGATTCCGCGACCTCCACGGAACGCCACCGCCGCGGGCAACCGTGACGGACTCCACGCCACATAGCGTGAGTCGCCCTTCAGTTTCGAGATGCGGAGAAATTTCGAGCTTCGCTTCGAGGCGAGATCAGGATTCAACCTGATGCTCTGACCCGCGTATGATCCGACGCGAATCGTCCAGACAGAATCCGCCCGCTGTGCCGCAACCGGGGAAGCGGCGCTCGAAAACAATACGGCAATGATGAGTGAACCAGGCCTTCCAGTCATGGCGCTCGACAAGAATTATTGCTCGTTGTTCCTGCCCTTCCCTTCCGTGTTCGTTCGAACGCGCATGAACGACGGCATGTGTGACAGGCTCTCGATCTGAGATGTTACATCCGCAATCAGCGTGGGAGCCGCACGCTCCGGATCACTCAATGCAAAACGTGCAGACGCAACGCGTGCTCCGACCGTCCCGCCGCCGCTGCGCATTCCCCGGACTGTGACGATCACCGTCATTGAATCAGTCGCGCTCGGTGTGCCGACAAACGTGGGGGAGATCAGGATGTCCGGTTTCAGCGCTTTCTCCACGTCGCTGCGGACGCGAGTGTTCGCGAGCACAGCGCTGACAGAATCGGGATCCACGACGGAATACCTCTTGTCCTTCATCAGCGCACGCCGAATACCCTCGGCAAGCGAGCTCCCGAACGCATTGAGATTGTCGTTTTTCACCTGCTTTGGCTCCGTTACAACAACGCGCCGCTTTCCGCCCCATGCGACAGGAGGAGCAAAGTCTGTCCACACTGGCATTGGCACACCGCGCGGAAGACTCGCGCGAAGGATTGAATCGATCGCCGCCCTCCGCACGTGCGCAGTGATCGAGTCGGCGATGATCGCCACTTCTTCCTTTCCGCGAACCGCCTCTTCCTTCGCCAGACGGTTCTGCACTGCTTCAGCGATTGCGAGCGAATCCTGTCTGGTGAGCTTGAGCGGCGCAACCGGCGGTGCTGCCGGAGTTGCAGGAGCGGGTGCGTTTGAAGGAACAGTCGTCGCGGCGGGCTGAATGATTCTGAGCGTATCGACGCGCGATCCCGGAGCAAGGCGATCGTATCTCCCCGACGCATACACTGCAACAGCGCATCCGAGAGCAACAACGCCGAGACCCGCACCAATGG
>DASROK010000273.1:0-18709 GCA_035646915.1 Gemmatimonadaceae bacterium | reverse complement strand
CGCAATAAGAGTCCTCGCAATGGATGCTGTGCAGAAAGCGGACTCCGGCCACCCGGGAACCCCGATGGCCCTCGCGCCGCTCGCATACGTCCTGTGGACGCGACATCTCCGCTACAATCCCAAAAACCCTGAATGGATAGATCGCGACCGCTTTGTGCTTTCGGCCGGCCACGCGTCGATGCTTCTCTACAGCGTGCTGTATCTCACGGGATACGATCTGTCACTCGACGATATCAGGCATTTCCGGCAGTGGGAGAGCAGAACTCCCGGGCACCCGGAGTATGGCTACACACCGGGCGTGGAGACAACAACAGGCCCGCTCGGACAGGGTGTTGGCAATTCGGTTGGAATGGCTATAGCTGAGTCGCAGCTTGCAGCAATCTTCAACCGCCCTCATCAGCCGATCATCGACCATCATACTTATTTCATCGCGAGTGACGGCGACATGATGGAAGGCATCTCTCATGAGGCCTCTTCCTATGCCGGACACCTCAAGCTCGGAAAGTTGATTGGATTCTACGACGACAATCACATCACTATCGAAGGAAATACCAGCCTCACCTTCAACGACGATACGGCCAGAAGATTCGAGGCATACCACTGGCACGTGCAGCGCGTCGAAGATGCCAACGATCTCGATGCACTCGACAAGGCAATCGTTGCAGCAAAAGCGGTAACAGACCGGCCGTCATTGATTGTCGTGAGATCTCATATCGGCTTCGGAAGCCCCAACAAGCATGACACTGCAGAAGCCCATGGCTCACCGCTCGGTGCAGACGAGATCAAGCTGACGAAAGAAGCACTCGGCTATCCATCGCAGGAGCCGTTTTACGTTGCACCGGAAGCGCTGGAACGCTGGCGCACCATGTCAGCACGTGGTGCGGATCTCGAGCGTGAGTGGCAGAAGCGATACGACGCATACAAGGGAGCTCATCCCGATGATGCCAGTGAGCTCGAGCGACGTCTGCGTGGCGAGCTGCTCGAGGGTTGGGAAGATTTGATCCCGGCCTTTACCGCTGATAATGGAAGCGTTGCGAGCCGGGCTGCATCCGGGGTTGTGCTCAACGCGATTGCACCGAAACTGCCCGAGCTGGTCGGCGGCTCAGCCGACCTTGCCTCATCGACCAATACTATTGTAAAGGGATCGCCGAGTATCACGCCTGAAGATTATTCGGGACGAAATTTTCATTTCGGGATCCGCGAGCACGGGATGGGAGCGGTGATGAACGGAATGTCTGTGCACGGCGGGTTCATTCCCTACGGCGCGACGTTCCTGATATTCTCCGATTACATGCGGCCTGCCATACGCCTCGCCGCGATCATGAATCGTCACGTGATTTATGTATACACGCACGATTCCATCGGCCTCGGAGAAGACGGACCGACACATCAGCCGATCGAGCAGCTCAGCACACTTCGCGCGATTCCCGATTTCACTTTGATTCGCCCCGCCGATGCGTCCGAGACAGCAGAAGCATGGCGTGCCGCACTCAAGCAACGTGGTCCGGTCGCACTGGTTCTCACTCGGCAGAAACTCGGATTCATCGATCGGTCGAAGTACGCATCAGCAGCCGGCGTAGCGAAGGGTGCGTACGTTCTCTCCGACTCACCAGGCGGGGCGCCCCAGGTTGTGCTGATGTCGAGCGGGTCTGAAGTCGCACTCATCCTGGATGCGCAGCAGAGGCTCAACGTCGAGGGAATTCGCTCACGTGTTGTCAGTATGCCGAGCCACGAGCTTTTCGCGGCGCAGGATGAACGCTATCGCGAGAGCGTGCTGCCCACGGGAGTGAAGCGCATTTCGATAGAAGCATCGCAGCCGATGTCATGGCAGCGCTGGGTTGGCTGTGACGGTGTTGCGCTTGGTCTCGATCGCTTCGGTGCATCCGCCCCCTACAAGGAGATCTACGAACACCTCGGTCTCACTGTCGCGAAGGTAGTGGATACAGCAAAGCAGCTCGTCGGCTGATTCGTGCGCTTACGGGACATCAGCATCAGTATTTCACCAACCACTCCCGAATGGCCGGGAGATACACCCTGGTCGTGCGGATGGACTGCGACAATTTCAAATGGCTCGAGTGTGAATCTCTCTTCCATCACGTCGAGCCCGCATGTCGGCACACATGCAGATGCACCACTGCACGTGCGCGATGGATGGCCCGGATCACATGAGCTTCCACTCGAGGCGTTTTACGGACCTGCGATTGTCATCGATGTCAGCAACCTGGAGGGAGAGATCGAGTTCGATCAGATCGCGCCGAGGCTGGCGAGGCATCGTCCGGAGCGACTCATACTGAAAACCGGCAGCTCCATCGCCGGAGGAACTTTCCCTGCTTCGTGGTCATCGCTTTCGGAATCGTGCGCACGAGAGCTGCTCGGAATGGGAATGAAGCTGCTCGGCATCGATGCGCCCTCAGTGGACAGCCGGGACAGCAAGTCTCTCGCTGTTCACAAGATGCTCTTCTCTGGAAACGCTTTCATTCTCGAGAATCTCGATTTGCGCCGAACACCTGTCGGCGCGTACCAGCTCATTGCTTTTCCAGTGAAGATGATGTCGCTCGACGCAGCTCCCGTCCGCGCAATCCTGGTCGAGGAATAATTACCAGCGGCTCCGCGTGCTTCGCCGTCGCGGAGAGCCAAGCAGCGCGCCCATCAGTCCGCGTGTGATTGCACCTGCGACCGTGCGTGTCACCGGAGATTTCATAATCTGCTCGAGCGTGCCCGGTGGCTGGCTTGTAGTACGTCGTGACTGCGCGGACGCTGCAGGCGGTGGGGCATAGGATTGTCCTGAACCACCAGGCTGCGAAGATCCTGGTGCAGCACCAGGGACAACACGCGCGGCAAGTTTTTCGCGCGCGCTCTCCCGATCGATATCCTGTGAGTACTTCTTCACCTGGGTCGATCGCGCAATCTGCGCATCGAGGTCCGGCAGTGGCCCCATTATCGACGCGGGTGGAATCAATCGAACAGCAAAGGGCTGAGTGGGAACTCCCTTCGGTGACAGCACAGTGACGAAGGCCTCACCAATTCCAAGCGTCGTCAATGTTTCTTCTACGTCATAGAAGGGCGTCTTCGGGAAAGTTCTCGCTGCAGCCCGCAAAGCTTTGTCATCATCGGGAGTAAAAGCACGCAGTGCATGCTGTACGCGATGACCAAGTTGTCCCAGTACTTCGTCGGGAACGTCTTTCGGATTTTGTGTGATGAAGTACACCCCGACTCCCTTCGACCTTATCAGGCGTACAACCTGCTGAATCTCATCGAGCAGGGCTTTGCTCGCATTGTCGAAAAGGAGGTGTGCTTCATCGAAGAAGAAGGCGAGCTTGGGCTTGTCCACATCGCCAACTTCCGGAAGCTCATGATAAATGGTTGCGAGCAGCCAGAGCATGAACGTGCTGGAGAGCGCGGGCTTATCCTCCACGTCAGCAAGCTCGAGCACACTGATCAGTCCGCGGCCATCTCGCTCGACCTGCATGAGATCTTCGATCTCGAACTCCGGCTCCCCAAAGAAATCTTCCGCGCCCTGTTGCTCGAGCTCCACCATCTCCCGCAGCAGTACGCCAACTGTTGCCTTCGACATTCCGCCGTATGACTTGAGCTCTTCCGCTCCTTCATTGGTGAGATACTGAAGCACTGCACGCAGATCGGAGAAGTCTAGAAGCAGCAGGCCTTTGTCATCGCAGTATTTGAATACGAGCGAAAGAACACTGGATTGTGTTGCGTTGAGATCGAGTACCTTCGACAGCAGCAGAGGTCCGAACGATGAGACCGTTGCACGAAGTTGTGCTCCCTGTTTGCCGGTAAGACTCAGGAACTCGACAGGAAATCCTGATGACTTCCAGTTGAATCCGGTTTCTTTCGCCCGGGATGCGATCCGGTCGTTCGATTGTCCTGGTGCGCCGAGTCCGGACAGGTCGCCCTTGATGTCAGCGACAAAAACCGGAACTCCTGCTGCTGACAACTGCTCTGTAATCAGCTGAAGCGTCCGCGTTTTCCCTGTTCCAGTCGCTCCTGCAATGAGGCCGTGCCGGTTGACCATCGAGATAGGAATTGAAACGAGCGGCTCGGGATCACATTCGCCGTTATGAATAATCGCCCCAAGCGTTACAGAGCTGGTTGCCTTGGGAAATGCGGCTCGCGCCGCCTCCATTACTTTCGAATCCATAAGTCTATTTCCGTATTTCCGATGTGGATTGTGACTGGCATATGGTATGCGCCAGAGCATCCCTACTGCAATCACTCTACCGTAATTCAAGACATGCGAAGCGATTCGGGCAGCACCACTTCAGTCTGGATGGCCACCAGCGACACGTCGGAACTCCCGCAGCTTACGCGCGATATGCGCGCTGGCGTCTGCGTAATTGGAGCCGGGATTGCCGGAATGACGACCGCCTACCTGCTCGCACGTGCTGGACGCGCGGTAGTTGTGATCGATGATGGCCCTAGCGGTGGCGGCGAGACCGGTCGGACGACGGCGCATCTGAGCAACGCGCTCGACGATCGCTACTATCAGATACAAAAGCTGCACGGTCTGACCGGCTCACAGATCGCTGCCGAAAGTCATACAGCTGCAATCGCACGCATCGAAGCAATTGCATCACAGGAAGACATCGATTGCGATTTCGAGCGAGTCGACGGTTACCTGTTTCTCGGGCCGGAGAGCGAGCGTGACGAGCTTCAGCGCGAGCTGAACGCCGCGCACCGTGCCGGCCTTCATGACGTGGAGCTTGTTGACAAGGCACCACCTGATTTCTGGAATTCAGGCCCGGCGCTGCGTTTTCCGCGACAGGCTCAGTTTCATCCGCTGAAGTACCTGCAGGGACTGACACGGGCGATTCTTCGGGACGGCGGGCATATCTATACTCGCGCGCATGCCGAAACTATCGTCGATGGCGAGCCATGTCGTGTGACGACAAGTGACGGTCACGTCATCACTGCTGACAATGTCGTTGTTGCAACCAACAGTCCGGTGAACGACTGGGTTATCCTGCACACCAAGCAGGCAGCATATCGAACGTACGTGATTGGCGCGCGCGTTCCTCGAGGATCGGTGCCTCGTGCTTTGTACTGGGACACTTCCGATCCATATCATTATGTGCGGCTTCACGAGGTGGATTCGCGTCTCGATTCCGCACAGCTCGAAGACATCCTCATTGTCGGTGGCGAAGATCACAAGACCGGGCAGGAGGATGACGACGCTGACCCGTTCAAGGCTCTGGAAGACTGGACGCGCGAACGATTCCCGATGGTGAAGTCAGTCGACTTCCGATGGTCTGGCCAGGTGATGGAGCCAGTCGATTACATGGCGTTCATTGGGAAAAATCCCGGAACCGATCAGCACATTTACATCGCAACCGGAGATTCAGGAAATGGAATGACCCACGGCACCATTGCCGGCATTCTGTTGACAGATCTGATTCTCGGCAAAAAGAATCCGTGGTCGGGGCTCTACGATCCCTCGCGCAAGAACATACGATCCACTCCTGAGTTCCTTAAGGAGAATCTGAACGTCGCCGTCCAGTATGCTGACTGGGCGACGGGTGGTGACGTCGACTCAATCCAGCAGATCGAGCCCGGCAGTGGCGCTGTCATTCGGCGAGGTGCACGAAAGATTGCAGCATACAGGGACGAACACGGCAACGTTCACCTGCGCTCTGCCACATGCACGCATTTGTACTGTATCGTTGACTGGAACTCGACCGAGAAAACGTGGGATTGTCCTTGCCATGGATCCCGATTCGATCCTTACGGCAAAGTTGTGAACGGGCCGGCGATCACGCCTCTTGCCGAGGTGGATTCGGAAGTCCCATCGTCACAATGATCTCATGATTGCTGCCATCGCTGACGAGACCGACAGGCCCTTCCGTAAGAGCTCCGTCCAGGGTTATTGACGCAACACCCTTCTGCACTCCTGACGGATTGCGAACGACAATCGAGTATCTGCTTTCACCGTGCGCGTACTCGATTGTGAATTCTTTCCAGGCTGAAGGAATACAGGGATCTATCGTGAGTGTGTTTGCCCGCTTTGTGAATCCCAGAATTGCCTCCAGCCCTACCCTGTAAAGCCAGCTTGCTGAGCCTGTATACCATGTCCATCCTCCGCGGCCGATATGGCCTTCTGCCGTGTATACGTCTGCTGCGATCACGTACGGCTCGACCTTATAGGTAGCCACATCCTCAGGTGTCAGGGCATGCGTTACCGGATTGATCATATGGTACAGGTGCATTGCCCGGTCGCCGTCGCCCTGGAGCGCAGTTGCAAGCACCGCCCACAGCGCAGCATGTGTGTACTGCGCGCCGTTTTCCCTCACACCGGGGAGATACCCCTGGATGTATCCCGGATCATGTGAGCCACGATTGAACGGCGGCGTGAGAAGCATGATGAGTCGTGCATCTTCACGAACGAGATGCTCGTTCAGTGATCGCATCGCAGTTCCACTCCGGTTGCTCTCGCCGGCCCCCGAGATCACGCTCCAGCTTTGTGCAATCGAATCGATTTTGCACTCGTCGCTTTCCTTCGACCCAAGCGGTGCTCCGTCGTCATAGTATGCACGTCGGTACCACTCTCCGTCCCATGCAGATGCTTCGACCGCCTTGCTGTATTTCTCCGCGTTGCCAGTGAATTCTTTTGCCGTATCGGTATCTCCGCGCGCTGTTGCATGCGCCGCAAATCTTCGGAGCGTCACGATCAGGAACCACGCGAGCCAGACGCTTTCACCTTTGCCATGCACACCTACCCGATTCATTCCGTCATTCCAGTCGCCGGATCCAATCAGTGGAAGACCGTGCTCACCGAATGTGCATGCCTTCTTCAGCGCACGAACACAGTGATCGTAGACTGATCCTGTATTCTGCGATACCTGCGGGAGGTCATAGACCTCCTGCTCGTCAGCCGCGAGCTCACGCATCTCGAGATAGGGAGTGTTCTCGTCGAGAACCGTTGTGTCACCTGTTAGATCGACGTACTGATTTACGACGAACGGAAGCCAGGCAAGGTCGTCGGAAAATCGTGTGCGGACTCCGCGGCCGCTTTGCGGATGCCACCAGTGCTGCACGTCGCCCTGCTCGAACTGTCTTGCCGCGCACCGCACAATGTGCGCGCGAGAGATCCCTGGCTCCGCGTACGCAAATGCCATTACATCCTGCAGCTGGTCTCTGAAGCCGAATGCTCCACTGGATTGATACAGAGCCGACCGGGCCCACATCCGGCACGAAAGTGCCTGATACAGCGCCCACTGATTCAGCACCATATCGACCGAAGGGTCAGGCGTACTGACCGTGATGGTACTCAGCCGCTTCCGCCATACAGCCGCTGCCTGGTCGAGCGCTGCTCTTGCCGATGTCGGATTGCTGTACTTCGTGCAGAGCTCGATTGCTTTTCCAGCTCCGTCAGCTGCGCCCAGAAGAAATACAATCTCGCGCGTTTCTCCTGGTGGAATGAGTATTCTTGTCTCAAGCGCGGCACATGGGTCGATCGTATCGCCGACTTCGCCATTCAGTTCATCATGCTTCATCGCCGCCGGATGAGAAGCGATTCCATTCCTTCCCAGGAACTCTCTTCTCGCTGCCGTGAACGATGAGACCTGCTCGCTCGTCGCCGAAAATGCCACCCGTGAAGCAAAAATCGGATCGAAATAGTTATGCGCGAGCATCACTCGGTTCTCTTCAACCATTTCTGTCCTGACAAACTCGCGCGTCTTCTCACGCTCTACGCCAAGCACCCATTCTGCATAGCTCGTCACAGTCAATGAGCGCGGTGCCGGGCTGTCGTTCCTGATCGTGAGGATCGAGATCCTTACCGGATCCGCTTCCGGCATTCCGATTCTCAACTCGGTGAAAATGCCGTCGTGCATATGCTCGAAAACCGAGTAGCCAGCGCCATGCTTCACTGTGTATGGAGTCGGTTCACGAATTGGTTCCGGAGTGGCGGTCCAGAGAGACTGGTTCTGATCATCTCTCAGGTAGATGCAGTCCCCTGTCGGATCGCGAACCGGATCATTCTGCCATGGCGTCAGGCGATAGAAGTAGCTGTTCTCCGCCCAGGTCATCCCCGCTCCGCTCTCGCTGATCAGGAATCCACCTGCCGGATTGCCAACCACGTTTATCCACGGAGCGGGAGGCAGAGTGTCGTCGGTCAGTCTTATCTCGTACTCGTGATTCTCGTTGAACCCCCCGAGACCGTTGAACAATGCGAGTCCGTCACCCGCTGCTGGTAACGATGAACCTGCACCAGCTGGAGCCACGTCAGAGACTGCTCCCGGTTCTGTTCCGTTTTTCGCCTGATCTGCAATGATCGCCGACAGGACGCGAAACGCACCACTCGCGTGAGTGTCTTCGACATTTGGGAATTCCAGAAAATTCCCAAGCCCAAGACCATCGCAATCGACTTGAATTCTCGCGACTGAATGCAGGAGACCGATGTCTTCCGGCTTGAGAACGTCAGCGCGTCGAATGAACACGCCGCCCGGTCGGTCAAGGAGTCCCGATTCACTCGATGCCATCACCGTAGCAAGAAGCTCGTCGTTCAGCTCCTGCAGGTACGTGTGCGGGTGTTCGTTCAGAATTACCAGGTCCGAGACTAGCCCTTTCATTCGCCAGTAGTGATGCACCTTGAGCAGCTGTCTCACACTTGGCATTCCGTCAGCAGACTCGAGGGTCGCAAGAAGAATTGGCCAGTCACCGGAAATGCCCAGCCCCCAGAGAGCTTCCTGTCCAAGCTTGTTGTTCTCGCCTTTTGCGACTAGGCCCTTGAAGCCCGGATGCGCGTAGAGAAGGTGTCCCGCCAGCTCCTGGTAAAGAGCGGCATCAGCCGGACTGATTCCCAGCTCGCGCAGCTCAGCCTGTGCATGCGCCCACGACAGATCGAGTGCGCGCCTGGCGCTGTAGGTGTCGTGATACAAATCCGCCTTTTGCGCTGCTTGCTCTCGATCTTCTGCAACGAACGTCGTGAACGTGACTTCTGCCGAACGTCCCGGCGGCACCGTGACGCGCGCGCGGAGAGCGAAGATTGGATCGAGCACAGCGCCTACCGATCCCGATAGACTTCCGGGCTTGTCCATAGCGACTGGATCACGTGCTGATCTTCCCCTCCCGATAAACCGCGCTCGATCTGTTTCGCAGCTCACTTCAGGGTTGTGATCGACCACCGCCATTACATGCCCGCACCAGCTTGGCTTGTCGGTTGCCGATCGGGGACGTCGCATTGCAAGGAGCGCGGTGCTCTCTGGAATCCATTCGGTCTGAACAAACAGGTTTCCAAACGCAGGGTGCGCTCTGTCAGAATCTGCTGACGCGAGCACCACCTCCATGTAGCTCGTAAGCTCGATCTCACGGGGCGATGTCGAATTGTTGAGTATTGTCACGCGTCTCACTTCCGCCGCTTCGCCCGGTGCAACAGCAATCTCCATCGTGGTGTCGATGTCGCCATCACGCCGATGAAAGGTCACGCGATCGCTCGCGAACAGAACGCGATACCACTCTGCTTCCGCACAGACCGGCTGATGCGCTGCCGACCACACTCGACCGGTTGTTACATCGCGCACATAACACCACTGGCCAAAGTCATCGCGCGTCCCGTCGTTTCGCCATCTGTTGATCGCCATGTCATTGTACCGGCTCCCTCCACTACCGGCATTGCTGACAATCGTTGTGTATGGAGTATTGCCCAGCAGGCTTACACGTGGCTGTGGTGTATTCGCCGTGTCCAGCTCGCGGACTGCCGGCTTGTCCGTCTCACTCGGCACACGTGGCGGTTCGTCGCCGTGCTCAACGCCCTGTAGAACGAGTCGTCGCGGGATGCGTTCCTGCAGAATCAGCTCGGCAGATCTCACGAGTGCATCGCGATGGAATCGGCTCTGCCAGATGTTCCGGCACAGTGCATTGTCGAAGGCGACAAGGCTCATGCCGATGTGATGAGCCATGTACGCGCCGACAACTGCTTTCCTGGCACCAGGAACAGGACGGGTGTAATCCACTGCGTCTCTGAATCCATAAGGACCCAGCGCACCTTCCGATTCGAGAGCGGCCAGATTGCGAACGGCCTGATGCGGCTCGACCATCATCGCGAGCGCAGTTGCATAAGGTGCTATGACGAGATCGCGATTGAGGCCGCGCTTCAGCGCGAGATCAGGAACCCCGAAACCCTTGTACTGATAGGTTTGCGCGCGGTCTCTGATGTTGTACGCCGACTCCGATATTCCCCACGGAACATTGCGCTCACCACCGTAGCTGATCTGACGGCGCACAGCTCCCTGATGCGATTGACTGAGGAGCGTGGAAGGAAATGTTCTGAGCACCAGTGCCGGCATCAGGTACTCGAACATGCTTCCGCTCCACGAGATGAGCGTGCGCGTTCCGCTGGCGATTGTGAGCGAGCGTCCGAGCCTGAACCAGTGATCGACTCCTACGTCATCCTTCGCAATAGCCATGAAGGATGACAGTCTGGCTTCCGATGCAAGAAGGTCGTAGTACGAGTTGTCGAACGTGCTCGCCGCAGTGAGAAACCCGATGGAAAAGAGCTTGCGCCGATCGTCAAACAGAAACTTGAAATCCATCTCGAGCGCGTAATCTCTCGCGCGCTCTGCAATCACATTGAGTCGCTGCTTGTTCGCATCGGACACATCATCCTCGCGCGCGATCTGCAGGCATGCCTGTCGCACCGCGATTAGATGACCAGCGAGATTACCGCTGTCTACCGTAGATATGTAGCCCGGCTCGAGAACATGCAGGTCACGCAGGCTGTACCAGTTGTAAAAATGCCCATGGTAACGCCGCATCCGTTCGAGCGATCGGAATACTTTCTCGAGCCGGTCGATCATCGAATCCAGCTGAATAAATCCGAGATCGCGCGCAGAGACGATCGACATCAGCTGAAGGCCGATGTTGGTTGGTGACGTACGCAGCGCTATTGCAGGCTCGGGGTCTTCCTGAAAGTTGTCAGGCGCAAGCCAGTGGGTCGCTTCCGAAACGAACTGCTCGAAGAATTGCCAGTGCAGCTGTGCATATCTCAGTGTTGACTGTCTCTCGACTTCTGTAAGTCTCAGCTCCGGAGGTGTCGCTGGAGCACTGAGGCTGTGCGCGATGAACGGAGAAACCATCCAGAGCGAAAGAAGTGGAATTGTCGATGCAAGAGCGATCAACTGTGACGTCTCGTCCAGGCTCTTTGCCCGAAATGCCGCAAGGAGCAGAAGGGCAAGACTCAGTACCGTCACCGGCCACATTCTTCTCCAGACTTCACGCTTCGACCCGACTGCCATCGCGCGCTCGACCTGCGAAGCAGTCTGCCATTCGAGAAGGTGCCGCTTCGTAATGAAGAGGCGAACGAGTGTCCGGACTATTGCATCGGCGCTTACGAATGCCTGGTGCGGCAGGAATGCGACTGCAAGCGCCCACTGCTGCGCGTTGACGCCCGCATCACGAAATACCGCCGCGTAATAAGCAAACCATGACTGGTCCCTCGGCGGACGCACCACAGAGAGCAGGAGCGAGAAAATCCACGGTGCCGCAACTGCAAGGAGAACCACGATGGTCCACAGATGCGCCGACCCGGGAAGCCAGAACCATCCCGCAACCATGAGAAGGATCTGTGCGATCTCTACAACGCTGCGCCGCAGATTGTCGAAAATCTTCCAGCGTGAAATTGCGGAGAGACGATTGCCTGTTTTCCCGAGCCACCTGAGGAGCTGCCAGTCTCCGCGAATCCATCGATGCTTGCGACGCGTGAAGGTTAGATACCGAGCCGGATAATCGTCATAGACTTCGATATCAGTCACGAGACCTGCGCGTGAATACGCACCTTCGATCAGGTCGTGACTTAGAAGTGTGTTTTCCGGAAAACGGCGGCGGGTCGCCTCCTCGAATGCATCGACGTCGTAAATCCCTTTTCCCGTGAAGCTTCCTTCACCAAACAGATCCTGGTAGACGTCCGACACCGCAGTGGTATACGGATCGACACCGGGGTGACCAGAATGCACAGCAGCGAACTTTGATACGTGAGCGCTCGTCAGCGACACTCCCACCCGCGGCTGCAGAATTCCGTAACCGCGAACGATTCGGTGCAGATCGGGATCGTACTCAGCCTTGTTGAGCGGATGTGCTATCGCACCTGTCAGCGTCTGCGCCGCATCGCGCGGAAGAACAGTGTCTGAATCCAGTGTGATTACATATCGAATGTTCCGCAGATTTTCGACGTTGCCGACAATCGTGCTGAATGCATCCGCTGACTTCCCGCGCAGGAAGTGATTGAACTGACCAAGTTTTCCGCGCTTTCTTTCCCACCCCATCCATACGCCCTGCTTTTCGTTCCAGAGACGCTTCCGGTGAAAGAGGTTGAACGTGTCACCGGTCGGTGCAGGATATTTCGCGTTGAGATCATTGATCCCGCGTGTTGCCGCGTCCAGGATCTCGTCATCACCTTCTTTTGTCTCCGCATCTGCGTCGGGGAAGTCACTCAGGATCGCAAATGAAAGGTTCGGGTCGCGATTGGCGAGATACTGCACCTCTATGTGCTCCAGTGCTTCGCGAACCGCGCGAACACTGCCAAACAGCGTCGGGACTACAACTGCGGTTCGAAATTCTTCGGGTATCCCGTCTTCACGAAATTCCAGTTTCGGCAGGAGATGCGGCGGAAGCAGCATTGTAACAAGCTGGTTCACCACCGAGATCGCTATCTCGTTGGCCGGGATGAGCGACACCAGCAATACAGCAAGTGCAGATGCAAGGTTGCTGGTTGCAACTGCTGCGAGCACAGCGGCGAGAAGCAGAGCGGTGAATGTTGTAATCGATCCGAAGTAAACCGCCGTTGGATGGCGCCTTATCCAGCGATAAATGCTTTCACCTGGGGGAGGCTTGTATCCGGTTACGCGCTCCAGAACGAGGCGCCCCTCGTCGATCAGGTTGTATCCCACATGCGATCGCCGCTCATCCCCTCGCGCCTGGCTTTCCACCGAAAGTCCGAGCGCAAGGTTGGCAATTTCTTCCTCCGGCCGTTTGGTTCGTTTCGCGATGTGCTCGACAACGTGCCGGTATTCGTCACGCGTACCGAATGTCATCCTCGCGTAGTGGCCGGAGGGATCCTTTCTCAGAATCATCTCGGTCTCGCTTTGCGATTCGACGAATTCCTTCCAGTCGAGCCGGCCAATGGCGCGGAGACTTGTGATACAGTTCGAGACGGTGATTTGCGTCAGCGCGATCATGCGGTTCGATCGCGTAACCGCTACTTCAGCACTTGGTCCGTCTTCGGCAATCCACTGCTCGAGCCACACGAGCGGTGTGAAGTTCACCTGATAGCCGCGTATCTGATGAAGAAAGCGCGCTACAAATGTCGGAGTGAACGGCGGATGATCGTTGATGAAGCGGTCGAGCTGTGTCGCCAGCGCCTCAGGTGATTCATCATTTGCCGTCATTATCTGCGCGGCAATTCTGTCTGCTTCCTCAACTTCATCGAGCCGCGCCTGCACGCGGAGCGACAT
Source organism: Gemmatimonadaceae bacterium (assembly GCA_035646915.1). GTDB lineage: Bacteria > Gemmatimonadota > Gemmatimonadetes > Gemmatimonadales > Gemmatimonadaceae > UBA4720. Next base: position 5,246 of record DASROK010000273.1, on the reverse strand, counting down.
TCTCCTGATGTTCTCTACGAGGCCGAGGCGGAACATCGTAGGAATTGCCCACAGCTCTCCCATCGAGAGCTTGGCCACTTTCTGATACTCACGCACGAACAGCGTGATGTTTTCGAGCGAGAGATGTCCTTCGGTATGCGCAATCAGCTCTATCGCGACATCGTAGACGCGCGGGTACTGCGCGAGAGTCCCATTCGCGAGCTTCGGCAGCTCCTGATAGTAGCCGCTCGGAAGATTCGTTCTTATCTCCCGAATGTGCTCCTGAACGATGTAAAAGTTGTCCAGAAGCCATTCGCCGGCTGGACTTATGTCGACACCACGCAGAGATGCGTCAGTCAGCCGCTCGTTTACTTCGTTCAAAACAGCGCGTGTGTCATTCAGCCGGTCGAGCAGCGGGCCATGGCCTCGCTGCTTTCGCGGAGGAAGAAGCCGGTGCTTGCGTGCGATCTGCCGGGCGTGACGCGCGAGACGGTCGGCACCGAAAACTTCGCCGCGTATCGGACCTACGAGTTTTCTGTCCGCCCCGTCGTCACTGAGGCGAAGAAAACGGCGAATCCGGCCCGGAGGTTTCTGCGGAAGGATTACTGTCGTTGCCACGAATTACTGCCCCGAGCTAGCGCGCGCCTTTCTCTTCGGGTCCGGTAAGAATGAACGTTCCCGTTGAGTGCGCGTAGAGCTTTCCTTCCTTGTCGACAAGCCTGCCTTCTGCTGTTGCTGATTTCTTTCCAATGTGAATCACCTTTCCGGTGCAGAATACTTTACCCGTCTGCACCGTCACCGGTCTCACGTAGCTGATCTGAAGCTGCATGGTTGGAGCGATGTATCCAGGCGGAAGAAGGCTCTGCACCGCGCAGCCAAGTGCCGAGTCGAAGAGAGTTGCTGCCATTCCGCCGTGCAACACCCCCATCGGATTGTAATGAAACTCCTGAGGCTCGAGTGTCACTGTGACATCACCCGGCTCGATCTGCTCGAGCCGGAATCCGAGTACATCGGCCAGGGGCGGCGGAGGCGCATCGCGTCGAGCCATTGCGCGCAGCCATTCTATCCCCGTCATTGTGCCGGCAGCTTCGATGCCCTTTGACGGATCCTCCCAGGTCACAGTTCGCTTTCGTTCCATTGGCTCTAAGATGCACGCAGAAGCCCATAAATGCAGAACACCCCGTCCAGTGGGGCGGGGTGTTCAAGGCCTCACACCCGGTTACTGTCCGCTGGAGCTTTTCTTCACCTGCTCCCTGTATTCCGGGCTCGCGTAAATCGCGACCTCCACTCTGCGATTGAGCTGACGTCCCGCATCTGTGTCGTTGGTCGCAACCGGCTCTGCCTCGCCGCGACCCGCTGTCGAGATGCGGCTTGCCGGAACGCCAAGCGACTGCAGATATGCCGATGCTGAATTCGCGCGGCGCTGAGAAAGATTCATGTTATATGCATCTTCTCCCTGACTGTCAGTATGTCCGACAATCAGAAGATTCGAGTTCCCGAATTTTGTCAGGCTGTTCGCGAGCTCCTGAAAATTTTTTGCTGCATCAGGGCGGATTCGGTCTGAGTCGAAATCGAACAGCAGCCCCGAGTCGAAAGTGACCTCGATTCCTTCGCCGACGCGTTCGACCTTTGCGCCGGGAATCGACTGATCGAGCTCCTTGGCCTGCTGGTCCATCTGATGTCCGATGATCGCACCAGCTGCTCCTCCAACCACTGCGCCGATGATCGCACCACGTGCAGTGGATCCTGTCTGATTTCCTATCACTCCGCCGATCGCAGCGCCTGCTCCTGCGCCAATCACTGCTCCCCGCTCTTTCTGGTTCATGCTCGCGCATCCTGCCGATACGAGCATTCCAGCCGCGAGAAGTGAAGCGGCCGTCGTTCTGAAGTTGGCGTATTTCATTTTTTTCATCCTTCGGTTCTCTTGTCCTGCTCGGTTATGAATTCATCTTCCGACATTGTGTCGGCTTTCTTCTCCTGCTCTGAATTCTGAAGTTCCTGTTTTTCGTGGCTGTATATGCCTTCATCTTCAGGGCGGAATTTCTTGTCGGTTATCGTTGCGTCGTGCACCTTGTGATAGTGCGTTGCTTTTGGCATGTCCCCTCCGTTGAGTCTGCAGCCCTGTCTGCAATTACACGAATCATGCCGGATTCAGTGTTCATTTTTCGGTGGAAGCCCCTGAAAACGGCCCTAAATTCATTGCCATGACGACGACTACTTCGCTTCCTTCAAGCGACACGATGTATCGCGCTCTGGCAGAGCGTGATGGATCGTTCGATGGCGTTTTCTTCGCCGCAATCCGCACCACCGGGATTTTCTGCCGCCCGACCTGCTCGGCCAGGAAGCCCAATCGTGAGAACGTCGAGTTCTATCCAAGCGTTCGCGATGCTCTTGTTGCCGGATATCGCCCCTGTCTGCGATGTCATCCGATGCAGCCTGATGGCGTCGCACCCCCGTGGATCTCGAAGCTGATTGAGCAAGTAGAGCAAAACCCCTCGAAAAGATGGAAGGATGCCGACCTTCGCGCTGAAGACCTGGATCCTGCCCGGGTTCGACGGTGGTTCCTGAAAAACCATGGCCTGACTTTCCAGGCTTACCAGCGTGCTCGGCGCCTTGGCCTGGCGCTCGGCAGAATTCGCCAGGGAGAGAAATGGGAAGGAGTCGGGTATACACATGGATTCGAATCGGCGAGCGGCTTCCATGATGCGTTCTCCCGGACGTTCGAGGTGAAGCCGAACCGCGCACAGGAGCTCGGCACCGTGCTTACGACGAGAATTCTGACCCCGATGGGTCCCATGATCGCCGGCGCGACTTCAGAAGGTATCTGCCTCCTGGAGTTCGCAGATCGAAGAATGCTCGAGACTCAGCTCGACCGTGTGCGAAAGTGGTTCGGAGCATCCCCTGTTCCCGGCTCGAATCATCACGTCGAAAAGCTCAAGAGTGAGTTAGATAATTATTTTACCGGATCTCTCACTGAGTTCACCATCCCCCTGCTGATCAGAGGCACCGACTTTCAGGTCGCCGCCTGGAACCAGCTGCTCAGGATCCCTTATGGCGAAACTATCAGCTATGAGCAGCAGGCCCGGGCAATGGGACGGCTTGGAGCACAGCGCGCGGTGGGAAAAGCCAATGGCGACAATCGCATTGCGATCGTCATTCCCTGCCATCGCGTTGTCCGTCAGAATGGAGACCTCTGCGGATACGGCGGCGGCCTTTGGAGAAAACAGTTCCTACTCGATCTCGAGCGAGGCCGCCGCGCACCGATGCTACCGCTTTAGAGGATCCGTCTTCCACACCTGATACGAGTACGCGAAAAGGAAAATCACAATCGCTAATGCTCCTGCGCCTAGAATCCAGATCGCAACTTCAGGCGCAAGGAATGACGACGCCACCATCAGGGCGCCGAGTGCTACGAAAAGCATTCCGCCGATTTTGTGCGTGCGTTCCCACGACAGATCACTCGTCAGCGTCCACGGAGTGCGAATTCCAACGAACCAGTTTGGGTGCGCTCTGGGAATCAGGAATCCCATTATCGCCATGAATACGCCGACAGACGGCATCACTACGCGGTCCATCCGGATTGGTGTTCCTGTTGCCGCAATGAGTACGACGAGGTGCATGGCCAGCATGAATGAAAGAATAAGAATCACCAGTGCTTCATACATGCCTGCAAACTTCTCGTAGTTCGCTTTTCGTGGATCTATGTGGGGAATGGCTCTCATGATCATCCACGTGAGCGCCATGACAAGGGGCAGCATCCAGGCTCCCCATAATCGATTGGAAAAACCATTCGCTTCGCCTGACGCGCTCCAGTGCGTAGGCATTTTTTCCGGCAGTTGTGGATAGTAGAAGATCGACAGTGCGACTGCCGCAACTATGAGCAGGAGCGGGATCCATTTGCGCATCATGCGCCTCCTTTTTTTGATCCCCTCAGCGAAAGAAGTGCAAGCAGAATTGCACCGCACGTGACTCCCGCATCGGCGACATTGAATGTATAGAATCGCGAATTCCCGATTCCGACGTCGATGAAATCGACTACACCCCGTGATGACATGAGCCGATCGGTGAGATTGCCGAGGGCTCCCGCGGTAACCAGTGAGAGTGCAAGTGCAGAAAATCTGTCGCTCTCCGCCGTGCGCCGATACAGCACACCGAGCACGACGAGAATCACAGCTGCAGTCAGCGCGAAGCCGGCACGGGAGTAGCCACCGAGCGAAAGCCCCATTGCAGCATCCTTGTTATAGGCGAGCGTAAACCGGACGAGCTCACCGATTACACGATGCGGAACGTGCTGCGGGAGGAGATGTGTCTCCGCCAGCCGCTTCGTGATGAAGTCCAGCACATACACAATCACGAGAGTCGGCCAGAAAATTCGGGCTTTCATGGCGAGACAATAACGCCTGAAACGCAAACGGCCGCCAGTTTTTCTGGCGGCCGTTACGATTTGCTGCGTCTGAAAAAATCAGTCGCGCGCTTCTGTATCGTCCGTTCTTGTCTTCTTGATCAGGATCTCCTCGTTTGATCCCGGCCGGCGAACCACTATCTCCTGATCCGCAGCGAGAGGAAGCGTCACTTCGTTGTCTCCAATTCGAGGCGCTGGAATAGAGTCACCAGAATTGACGGCATCACCTCGTGTCGAATACAACCGGGTGTCGTCGTAGATGTCGTCCTTGTAATAGTCGCCCGGCACATCAACCGCGGAGGCACCATAATAGTTGCGAAGCGAAGTCTCGTACTCGCGTGTGATAGGACCTCCCTTGTACGCGGGGACACCGGCAAGTCCCTGCGCAGGAAGACGCTCGATCAGAACGTCGTGGCCTTCTTTCTTGAGCCGTGCAGTTCCAATCGGGATGAGAATGTGCCTGTCATCATCGATGTCGAGAGCCTTGCGATCAACCTTCACTTCCATGTACCGCACTCGCCTTTCCACCGGATCTACGATCAGCTCTTCAACCTTTCCGACTTTCCGGTCAGCGGGAGTTCGAACCTCCCAGCCGCGGATGTCCGGGTCTCCTTCAGCAACCTGAAATCCCTTCAGTTCCTCGAGCCGGACAAGCCTCAAATCCTTTTCTTTTGCCATTGTTGACCTCCAGTTGTCTGCTATGGAGTTTTTCTGGCTGAGTCTGTGGAATCCGCAACGACTCCGCTTGGAGTTCCGGTTGTGTCGCTTCTAGCTGAGCGGTTCGACCACAGCCACCACCCGATGACGGCAGCCACAATGAGCAGGAGCAGAATCAGCAGCCATGCAGCTCCGCGTTTTTTTTTTT
>DASROK010000272.1:0-11660 GCA_035646915.1 Gemmatimonadaceae bacterium | reverse complement strand
GAACGTAGGACTTCTGTCGATGAATACGCAGAAGACATCCACAACTCCCGGCAGTCAATACTCGGTCGCACGAGTTCGACGGAACCTCTTCACTGGCACCGATGTCGGCTTCATAGTGCTCGACCGCGAAGGCACAACTTCAGGAAGTGACTGGAACAGGGTTGCCGGTATCGATGGGAATGCGCGACTGCCCGGCAACTGGGACTGGAACAGCTACGCAGTCATGAGCCGCAAGCCCGGAGTAAGCGACGGTCAGTATACATATAGAAGCACCGTCAACCACGAAGGGAACTTCTTTCACGCCAAGGCAGGAGTCCTCGAGGTAGGCGACGGATTCAGCGACGACCTGGGATACTTTCGGCGAACCAACACCCGCAAGTATCTGATCGACACTGGAGTGAGGCCGAGGCCGGCGTGGCTTGCACCGCTGCATGTGCGTGAGATGCATCCTCATATCGTGTGGTCGTATTACGAAGATCTCGACGGGAGAATGACAGCGAAGAGTCTTCACTCTGGCTACACGTTCTTTCTCAGCGACGGCGGCTACTTCGAGGGCTCGATCAACCCCAGCTACCAGCGAATCGATACGCCGTTCACGATCGACAAGGGTGCTGCGCCAATTCCAGCCGGCGGTTACGGGTGGACGACGTACCAGCTGCGCGGAACTACCAACCAGAGCAGACACGTTTCGCTGCAATACACTCTGATCACGGGCGGCTTGTGGAGCGGCACGCAGCTCACCGAACAGTTCACCCTCGGGCTCAAGCCCTCAGTGCACTTCAACGGCACACTGGGCGTAAATCACACTGCGGCAAAGCTCGACGGCCCAGATGGAAAGTTCGATGCACTGCTGTGGACTGCGCGAATGAACTACTCGTTCACGACGAACATGTTTTTCGACGCGCTCACGCAATACGACCCGCGCGAGCGTCTCTTCAACGCGAACATGCGCTTCAACCTGATTCATCACCCGCTGAGTGACCTGTTCGTTGTGGTAAATCATCAGCGGATCGCCACTCCCGACACACCGGACATCAAACCGGGTGTAGGAGTGATTGTCAAATACACGCAGATGTTCTCTCTCTGATGAGGTCGTACCAGGCTGCGGTCTTCCCCGCACCAAATCAGCCGATTGAATTCCGCGACTTCCCCGAGCCTGAGATCGAAGTTGGAGCCGCGCTGCTTCTTACTCTTTATTCCGAAGTCTGTGGGACTGACGTACATCTCCATCACGGCAGGTTGAGCGGAGTTCCATACCCGATTATTCCCGGACATGTGAGCGTTGGAGCCGTTGCAAAGCTGCGAGGCAGTGTCCGGACTGTGAATGGTGAGGCATTGCGTGAGGGAGATGTTGTCACTTTTCTCGACGTGAACGAGACGTGCAACTCGTGCTACTACTGTCTCATAGCGAACGAGCCAACGCGCTGTCCATCGCGCAAAGTGTACGGAATTACGTATTCCGCCAACGACGGACTGCTGGGTGGATGGTCGCAGGCGATTTACATGAAGCCCGGCGTGAAGATGATTCATTTTCCGGCAGAGCTTTCTGCGGAGACTTTCATTGGGGGAGGTTGCGGACTGGTTACCGCTCTGCACGCGGTCGATCTCGCGCGACTGAAGCTTGGTGAATCAGTCGCCGTGATGGGAGCAGGCCCAGTCGGTCAAAGCGTCGTTGCGCTCGCGTCGCTGAGCGGAGCCGGAGAAGTTGTGGCTGTCGACGGAGTTCAGGAACGGCTTGCTTTCGCGAAGGAGATGGGCGCGACCAATACTATAGATATGGCAGCGCCGAGAGCGGATCGACTGGAACAGTCGCGAGCGATGACACGCGGGCATGGCTTCGATGTCGTAATCGAAGCGAGTGGAAATCCTGAGGCAGTGAGCGAGGCTCTCGATCTTGTGCGCGACGGAGGGCGAGTGATTGTCTGTGGTCACTACACTGACAATGGATCAGTCGAGATTCATCCGCACTTTCAGATCAATCGAAAGCACGTGACTGTCCATGGATGCTGGGGATCGCGCTACGAGCACTTTCATCGCGGAGTGGAAATCGCTGCCCGCTTTGGTGAAGTCAAACCGTGGTCGAAGATGGCGTCCCGGAGTTATCCGCTGGAGGAGGTTGCGGCGGCCCTGGCTGCGGTTGAGAATCGCTCGGCCGTGAAGGCCGTTGTCCGGATCTAGGCTCGCTCGTAGAACGGCGGTGGCTCCAGACCCAGGGATCGAAGGTACGCGTAACCCTGCCCGCGATGGTGGATCTCGTTGTCGATGATGTAGAGGAGCAGGCCGTGAATCGGCATCTCCCACTGTCCGAATGCGACGTCGGTTTCCTGAAATCTCTTCGCTGGAATTTTTTTCCAAAGCGAGTTGATCTCATCTGTCGTGAAATCCCACAGCTCGAGAATTGCAGCTTTTGTGGGAGGCGTGTCGTATTTCATGGACGGCCATTCTCCGGTGACCGCTCCCTGCAGAGTTGGGACAGCCATCCCGATTATTTCCATCGCCAGCTGAGCAAATGTGCGCATTCCGCCAACGGAAAAGTTGTAGAGATCATTTTCTGGAAATGCCTCGATCACTTTTCGGGTCAGGCTGCGATGTCCCTGCCAGTGACTCAGCAGCTGATCGGGAGTGATGACGAGGGTGTTATTTGAGTCTGGCATCGTGTTCTCGATTACAAGGAATGTAGAAAGGTGGGAATGAGCATTGCGTTAGGCAATGTCGTGAAGAGCGAACACTGGATCGTCAGCCTGGGCCGGCTTGGTTACGCCGCCAAAGGGATTGTCTACATAACTGTCGGATTTCTCGCCGTGCAGGCTGCGCTCGGCCTCGGCGGCGGAACTACCGACGTGCGGGGGGCACTGCGTGCGATCAGACATGCGCCCTTCGGCACCATCGGACTTCTGATAATTTCAGCAGGACTGCTGGGCTATGCGGCGTGGCGCATTGTAAGTGCAATCACTGATGCCGAACGCCGCGGTGATGATCCCAGCAGTATCGCGCTTCGTCTTGGCGAGGCGTTTCGTGGATTGGTCTATGGCGGGCTCGGAGCGTGGGCACTCAAATACCTGCTGGATGATCGCACTGAGCGGAGTGATCAGACCAGGGAGCTGACCGATCGCGCTCTCGATCTGCCTGCCGGCAGATGGATCGTGTTTTTTGCGGGACTAGGAGTAATCGGCTACGCGCTGTATCAACTTTACCGAGCTGCCAGGAAAAAGTTTCTCAAGAGACTCGATCTTTCCGGCGCGGGCGAGAGAACGAGCGCATGGATCGAGCATCTTGGCGGGTTTGGCGTAGCTGCGCGCGCCGTCGTGTTCGGAATTATCGGCGGGCTGATCGCCCGGGCTGGATGGGATTACCGCGCGTCCGAGGCGGGCGGTATCGAGAAGTCTCTCGATGTGATTGCAAACTACGCGCTGATATTTGCCATCGTCGCCGCAGGTCTCATTGCGTTTGGTGTTCTTCAGATCGCAACAGCGCGTTACCGGCGCATGCGATTTCCATCTGCAGCGAGAGCCTCCACAACGGTCAGGTAGTGCGGCCTCACTGCGCTGAGCTGACGGTTGCGAACGTCGGTGCCCCGCAGGAAATCAACGATTACAGCTTGAACGGAATCGACAGGCAACGCCTCATGCGCTACGTTGGCGACTTCGAGCACCGCGGAGTTTGTCAGGCCCCGCGCAACGTCACGCGCGTTCTCGACTGGGTTTGTTGCATCGAGCGCACCGGTGATCAGTAAAGTTGGAATTGGTGTTCTGACCGGCTGCGGAAATTCAACAGGGATCTTCGGGTACCCTACTGCAATGCAGAATCGCTTCGTCAGGAAAGAATTGTCGATCGGTGAGCCGAAAGGAGCCCCAGCGCTCTCTGCGATTGCAAGATCCCACCGTGACTGCGGGCGGTCTGCTGCACAATTGACGGCACGCGCCATCAGAGGGATTGAGCTCGAATTCAATCCATTCCACGCGGCATCTGCGAACTTGGCCAGCACTCGATCATCACCATTTGCCATCGATACAAGCAAAGCCGGGAGGCGTGCGTCGTCGAGATTCAACGATACGATTGCGTCGAGTCCTTCGCGTCCAACCTTCAGCTGGACAGGCTGACTCGTTCGTCTGTCCGTAACGGGTACTGTGACGGGTGATGTGGCGAGTCTGTCTCGTGCGCGCCGCGCGGCAGCGACAATATCCGGAGCGGGATTCCATGCCGAGTCGAGCTTTAGAATGTCGTTGATGCGTGACAGCTTTCGCGCAACCGGACCGGGACGCTTGATCACAAGGCCAGGGCCGTTGACACCCTGAAGAGCCACTCGTCCAATGCTCGACCCGTTTCTCTGCATCATCGAGAGAGCGAGTCGTGTTCCGTAGCTGAAAGCAACTACGTCGATTTTCGGAGCTCGCAGAGCGCGTTGAAGCGCGTCGATGTCATCGGCGGTCTCAATTGTGTTGTATGCGGTTGGCTCGATGTTTACTCCCCTCCGCTTCGCCGCGCAAACCGATATCTGATCGCGAATGAACGAGATGAGAGCTGCCGTGTCTGCGAACACATTCGTCGGCATCCGTGACGTCGCCGGACAATCGAGATGCGGAGATGAAAGGCCGATTCCCCGCTGATCTACGACGATCACGTCCCCAAGCTCACGCAGCTTCTGGAAGAAAGAGAAGTAAGGCGGAATCGGGACCATCACGCTTCCGGGAATCCCGGGACCGCCCATCAGAAACACAATCGGATTTCCGGGTTTTGCGGCAGTCGACGGGAATCGCAGCGCACCAAATGTGAGAGTATGAAGGGGCCGCGCGTGTCGTTCCGGCACGGTCAGGCGGAGAACTTCACCTTTCATTTCCCGCCCATCGAAGGACCGAATTGTCGTATCGCTTCGAGTGAGGTTTGTCGTTTGAGCGAAAGCAGCGTCTGGAGAGACACTCAACGCGAACAGCAACCATCCAGCATTCACCATCTTCATCGGTTACCCCTGCACTCCCGGACGATTTCTCACGTTCATGATCGTCGCCGTCATAATTGCGACAACTCGTTCTTCATCTTCCTTGACTGCTGAGACTTCCGCCTGGCAAATGCTCAGAGTACGACCGGCACGAATAACTTTCGCGCGCGCGATCAATTTGTCGCCGGCGCCGGGAGCAAGAAGATTGATCTTGAATTCCACTGCGAGTACCCCTGAATCCCGGGGCATCAGGCTGAACGCAGCGTATCCGCAGGCGCTGTCGGCGATCGATGCCACCGCTCCGGCGTGTGCAAATCCATGCTGCTGAGAAACCGACGCGCCTATGGGCATTTCAATTTCTACTTCGCCAGGCTCGACGCGCGTCAATCGCGCACCGAGCGTGGCCATCAACCCTTGTTTGGCAAAACTCTCGGAGACGCGGGCGGCAAAGTGAGGATCTGCGGGGACGTGTGGGCTGGATCTCATCGATGAACGGCGATCGAGAAAATGCGTGATCGAGGCTTCAAGCGCGTAGTCGTTGTCGAACCCGAATCGAAAATTCCACTGTCATTGTCGAGACGGAAGATCATGTTGGGAGGTTGATCAGCAAATGTGACATACTCGCGTGACTCGATCTCGCTCTTCTCGACTTTCACTACCTTGCCATAAACACTCTCGGCGTCTCTTACGAGCGAGCCTGCATGAATGAGCTGTGATGTCTGAAAGCCCGGACTCATGGTTTCCACCGAGATGAGCTGCCTCGATGAATCTACCGGAGACGAAGCATCCTCTTCACCAGTGTACGCGATGACCGTATCGAGCCCAAGGGGGATCTCGACGAGCGCAACTCCTTCTCCGTCCGACGTGCGTGCAGGATCGAGATTGAGTGTGGTCTTCGCGATGCTGTCGAGAGTCAGACCCAGACGGACAGGGCCGATGCCATCCTCGGAAATGAGAATGTCCTTCGCAACAGGAAAAACCTGAGCAGTTGCCGAATCCTGCGGTTCTTCCTGCCCACCGATACAGCCAAGGCAGAAAAGAGAAACGAGGACCGGATATTTCAGTGAGAGCCTAGTGCTTGGGGCCGCTCTTGGCGCAGAGCGCGACTTGTTCACCGAGCAATGCAGTGCAATGCTCTGCCATCCCGAGCGTGTCGAATTCCTTTCCATCGTCGCGACGCCACATGCATTCTGCGATCGACGTTTCCGTTGGAAGGAGAACGACCTGCTTCACAAGGGTCGCATTACCCGGTTTGCGATAAGCGCTGCCTCGAAGGGCAACAACTCCGCGCCACACGTTGACGTGTAGCTCGCCTGGCTGCTCGCCGCGCGAGTCAGCGAACCACGAGACGCTCACTGCCGCGCCATCTCCCTGAAGCACACAGCCTGCAGGGGTACGGTGCTGGCCAATCGAGCTCTCGGGCTGATCGCCACGTTTTACTGTTTTCTCGGGGGCGAGAACGTCGAGCAGGCGATTTACGGAGCGCTGAATGGCGCTCTTTTCTTTCGCGGTGATCACAGTGCGCCAGCCGCGCGCGACGGTCTCGTCAGCGTTTCCCATCCAGATCATCCTTTTATGAAGAATGCGCTCATCGGAGCGCAGATGATGAAATCTAGCGGATTCGCATGAACGATGAGGTGTTTATGCCGTTATCAGCGTTTTGCGGCGGCTAACCGCTGCTCGAGCTCGGTACGCCAATTCGGCACGACGACGAGCTGATAGTCGTCCCTGTTCGTGGCCAGCGCCAGAAACCGCCCATCGCGGCTGATATCCAGACCGCGCACCACGCCTGATCTGATTGCCGAATTCATGGTGGTCACTGCGGTATCGCGCGAGGCAACCCGCAGACTCGGAGTGGTTTCGAGCCTCGCGGCAAGCGTTGCGTCTCCTGATCGGTAGTAGATCGTCTTGCCATCCTTTGACCAGACCGGGTCAGTCCCGCCATCCGCCGATATCTGCAAGCGAGACGATGGATCAGGATACGACCGAACGTAAACTTCACCGCGGCCATTCTGGTCGGAGGTTACAGCTGCCCAGCGTCCGTCCGGTGAGATTGTCGGATTGGTTTCGTTCGCCGCACTCGTCAGGTATGGCGTGCCGACGTTGATGGAATTGAAATCGATCCGGAATATGTCCCACGTGTTGTGATAGTACGAAACGTAAAGAGCCGAACGCCCATCGGGTGCGATTGAAAGCGCGGCACCAAGGCCAAGTATGTCAGTGAGCTTTTTGGCTTGTGTCCCGCCGTCTGCCTCCTGCGAGTAGAGAGCATTACCGCCCTTGTCATTGAGCCCCAGGTAAAAAACCTTCGATCCATCAGGCGACCATTCCGGCGTGGCGGCAGCAAGAACGGATGACAACTGTGAAAATGTTCCAGTTCGTATGTCGTGGATCCAGACGTCTGATTTGTCCTGATCGCGTACAACTACTGCGATCCGCTCGCCGTCAGGCGAAAGACGCGGAGTTGCGTAGCGGCGGGCCGCTTTTGACACGGCCACAGTATTTCCATCGTGCGCAAGCCACGAAAGCGTGCTCCTTGCGCCGCCGCGAGATGTCACGAGAGCGCCACCTGCTGAAACGTAGATTCCCGAATTTCCGTTGTTGCCTGCAACGACAGGCACCGGGTCCAGCACTGGAACCGGTTTTCCGTCTGCGTGACGGGCAGACCGATCCAGTTTCACCGCCATGACAGCTCCGTCCACCTGCAGATATACGAGTGTCCGTCCGATCACGGCTAAAGGACGAATGCCTTTGATATCGAGCGGACTTACGTCACCCCCGTCGATGGGAACTGTTGCGAGCTGCGAAGACGCCAGAGCGCCGAACCATTTCGTGAATACCGCCGTCTTGCCATCAGGCGTTGCGATCGGCCAGAGGTAATCGGTCTCACCTTTCGTTGTGTCCGGTTTCGCAAATTCGACGAGATCGCCGCCTGCTGCGCTGACACGTGAAAGTCCACGCTTTTCACCTTCTGACGCGACGATCATTTCGTCCCGCGATGTCCAGTCGGCGCCATTGGCACTGCCGGCATTTGTTATGGTGATCGGGGCACTTCCGTCGAGCCTTACCTTGCGCAGTTTTCCGTCTATCTCGAACGCGACCCATTCACCATCAGGGGAGAAATGGGGCTGGAATGCGCCACCTGTTCCAGGAATTGGACGTGCGTCGAGCTGGTTTGTCCGCACTGAGTACAGCATTCCCTGCGTTTCACCGCGCGCACTGTACACCAGCGTTGCGCCATCCGGTGAAATCGCGGCAGGCCATGGGAAATTGTCGATCGGTCGAAGGCTGTCAGGAGTGAACAGCACAAATCGCACAGGACGATCCACGGCCCGCGGTGCTGGCCTTTGAAGAACAGCAAACGCTATTGCTGCTGCTGCGAGACCTGCGAGTCCCAGCGTGACGGGATCGAGCAATCGCGACTTCCAGTTCTTCCCGAGTGCCGCGCGCTGGGCAACCTGAGCTGATGAAAACAGTCCAGTCGTGCCAACGGTAGAATGACCAAGGAGCGCTTCCGCAAATTCATGCGCAGTCGAGAACCGGTCAGCAGGAAGTTTCTCGAGCGCATGCTGCACGGCGAACTCGACATGCTCAGGAATTGCAGAACGAGTGCTGCGCATCGATCGCGGCTTGTCAGTCAGCATGCGCGCGATGATCGCCTGGGCGGTACTGCCGGTATGCGGTGGCTCGCCGGTGAGCATCTCATACGCAACAGCACCGAGTGAATAGATGTCGCTGCGTCCATCTATCACTCGATCACCTGTCGCCTGCTCGGGACTCATGTATTGTGGTGTGCCGAGCGAGAGACCGGTTTGCGTGATTCGATTTCCGCCGGCCTTGCTGACCGCCAGCGCAATTCCAAAATCAGCAATGACGGGCTGGCCAGCCTGAAGAAGAATATTCTCCGGCTTGAGATCCCGATGGATCACTCCGTGTGAGTGCGCGTAGTCCAGCGCGTTCGCGATAGCGACGGCCATTCTCACTGCTTCCTCTACCGGAAGCTGTTTCTCCCGCGTCAGACGCGCCCGCAGTGTCTCGCCGTCGACGAACGGCATGACGTAGTAAAGGAGACCGTCTGCTGCACCCGAATCGAACAGAGGCAGAAGATTCGGATGCTGAAGATTCGCTGTAACCCTGATCTCGGCGAGAAATCTCTCTTCACCGAGCACAGCGCCGAGCTCCGGATTGAGAAGCTTAAGAGCGACATGGCGGTGATGCCGCAGGTCCTGCGCGAGATAAACCGTCGCCATGCCGCCGGCGCCGATTTCCCGTTCTATGTCGTAGCGGTCAGCAAGAGAGTTCTTCAGCTGCGCGAGCGCGTCCATCATTCCTCATGAGGAAACCGGCGCGCTCAATATGCGTCAGTTCCCGTTTCGCGCAATAAAGGACCGCCAGGGCGGCCGTCTCGTCAGTCGGTGCCGAACTTCTCCGCTATCAATTGCTGGAACCGCGGCAGGTCTCTGACGTTCGCGAGGTCCGAGTCGGTGAGGTACCACTCCTTGTGCAGGAATCCGAGATCGAGAGCACGCTCTACGTGATCGATGGCTATGTCGACCCGGCCGGCAACCGAATGGAAGCACGCGAGATTGTACAGCATCACTGGATGATTAGGGTCGAGCCTCAAAGCACGCGCGGCCCACTCCTGCGCGCGCTCCGATTCACCGATCCGCTCCAGATTGATCGCGCCGAGATACAGGGCCCTGGCGTCACCAGGATTCAGCGAGATGGCACGCTCGGCGGCTTTTACCATCCGCTGCGACGCCTCCAGAATTTTTTGCTGGTCGCCAAGCGATTGATACGCCATGGCGAGGTATGAAAGCGTCTGGTATTCATCGGGTCTGATACCGACGGCGCGCTCGTACATGTGCGTGGCTTCCTCGAGCTTTCCCTGCGTCTGAAGGATGCGCCCGAAGAAGTAAGGAGCTTCATAAAGAGTCGGGTCCAGACTCATTGCCTGCTCGAATTCTGCAGCAGCCTCCGCAAATCGCCGCTGGTGCCCAAGGGTCAAGCCGCGCGATGAATGCGCCTCCGCGGATTGCGGATCGAGCTCGAGCGCACGCTTACTTGCGGCGTCGGCCTGGGCAACCGCTTCTTCACCACCGCCCTGATCCTGCGCGCGAAATACCGAGCAGTCTGCGAGTCCCGCATACGCGAGAGCGTAATTCGGGTCCAGTGCAATTGCGCGGCGATACATGTCCTCTGCAGCGTCGAGTGTTACACCTCGCCGCTGGTGGAAAAGCTGGCGCCCGCGGAGATAGTATTCGTATGCACGAACGCTTTGCGTTGGCTGTTTCTTGATCGCAGCTTCTTCGTGCGGGGTAAGCACGAGCTTCAACGCGTTCACGATATTCGTCGAGATTTCATCCTGGATCTCGAACACATCGGCCATCTCGCGGTCGTATCGCTCCGACCACAGATAATTGCGCGTCCCAACATCGATGAGCTGGGCAGTAATGCGAAGACGGTTGCCTGCCTTTCTTACGCTGCCTTCGAGAACTGTTCTGACGTTGAGCTTTTTCCCGATCTCACTGACGTCTTCCGATCGCTGCTTGAACGCGAATGCCGATCCACGTGAGACAACGTCGAGGGCCTGAATCTTCGTCAGCGCATTGATGATCTCTTCCGCGATTCCGTCGGCGAAGAATTCATTCTCCGGATCAGCGCTCATGTTGGAGAATGGCAGTACGGCTATGCTTTGCCGCGTCTCCTCGGCGTCGTCACTGATTTCTGCCGGCACAGCATCAGCAAGTGCTTTCGCGAAATCACCCGCGGTGCTGTGACGGTCAGCTGGATCGAGAGACATCGATTTCTCGACGGCTTTCGATATGCCACTCCCTACAGCAGGCTCCTTCGAAAGAAGTTCGGGCGGGCGATCGGTAAACCGCATCGCAATCACACGCTGAGGCGTTGCTGCGGTGAATGGCGCGGATCCAGCGACCATCTCGTAGAATGTGCACGCAAGGCTGTATTGATCGCTTTTCCCGTCGATGTGTGTCTCGCCGCTCGCTTGCTCGGGACTCAGGTAGGCAGGTGTGCCAAGTGCTACGCCGGTTTGTGTGAGGGCACTGCCCCCCGCAGCGGTGATTGCCTTGGCGATTCCGAAATCGAGAATGAGCGGCTCGCCTTCGCACATCATGATGTTTTCCGGCTTGATGTCCCGATGGACGACGCCTCGCCGGTGCGCAAAATCGAGCGCGGCGGCGACTCGCGAGACAATCCTCACAGCCTCTGCAACTGGAATTCTGCCTTCGCGATTCATCCGCTCCCGAAGTGTTTCACCTTCGACATGCGGCATTACATAATAGAGTACGCCGTCACGTTCGCCTGAGTCGTGAAGCGGAACGATGTTCGGATGACTGAGTCCGGCCGCAGTCGTGATCTCGGAGAGAAATCGCGCCGTACCCATCGATGCGGCAATCTCGGGATTCATCACCTTCACCGCGACCGACCGATTGTGACGGAGATCGCGTGCGCGGTAGACGGTTGCCATTCCTCCGCGGCCGATCTCCCGCTCGATCTCGTACGCGGTGCCGATATCGGGGGCGGAACCGTTCGATTCAGTCATTGGTCTTGTTATCAGGCAGCTTCGCGGCCACGGCCTCCCTCACTTCGTTAACTGATGGAAGCACGCCGAGGAAAGCAAGTTTGCCGCCCCGCAACACTTCGTCACCGTCGACAAATACCCTGAACTCCCCATAGTGACCGCTCTCGAGCTGAACCTCTT